>NZ_JBHFNQ010000047.1:0-48741 GCF_041929345.1 Floridaenema aerugineum BLCC-F46 | reverse complement strand
GGAATCTTTGACTTTATTGAATGAACAAACTGCTCAATTAATGTCATTAAGTCCACATAAACGACCTTATTATCAGCGAGGTCGAAGAGCCGAGATGCTTATCCGGTCTACCTTTTAGCCATAGTTGTCACCCCGTCAGGCAGTGAAGCTAAAAATTTCTCGAATAAAACCTGTAAGCCAACAGAAAAGTAGTTACAGTCAATAAAGCCAAAGCTGATGGAATCAAGGGAACCCAACCTCCTAGCATCAATAAGCCAAGGCATGATCCATATAAAAAGCAAAGAGTAAGTGTTAACGCAACCCCCAACCCCAACACCGACCTATTGCACCAAGCCAGAACACCTCCAATCAAAGACCAACACCAAACCCAAAGAAACTCGCCACCTTTAGACCAAACCCATAATAAAGGTCTGCGATCGAGAACCGCACTAATTATTTGACTTACCTTATGCGCTTGTACTACCACTCCTGGCATTGGTTTGTGGGGCCATTGACTTGGACTGTAAGGCGTATCCCAATAGTCGTGGAAGCTTTCCGCAGTCGTACCGATCAAAACAATCCGATCCTTCACTAAATGAGAAGTTAACTTATTGTTTAAAACATCCTTGAGAGTAACTATTGGAGCAACAGAAGTAGCTGAACGCCAGTTGAGTAAAACTTGATGACCATCACTATCTATCCCGTGATAACCACCGCTATCAGATTCTAAATTTTCAAAGACAATATTGCCAAATTGCCAGTTTTTTTCGGGAGTTAATTTAGCTTTTATTCCATAAGAAGCCAAATAACGAGTAGCCAGCTGAAAACTGAGAGATTTATCTGTACTGCAAGGAGAAGCTGGAGCCATTGCTAGTAAATGGCGACGCAAAATACCATCAGGATCAGGTACAACATCGCTAAAACCTAAGCGTTGTGTCGGAACTTCTGGAGGTGATGCCACACCAGAATTTTTTTCGTCTTCACTCGCTTTGCAAATAGCAATAAAACGATCGCTCTTTTTCATCCAACTAGCTAAATTTGGATAATCTGCTTTTACAGGAGCTTCGCGATAAATATCCAAACCAATGACTCGCGGTTGAAATTGTTCTAATTTTGCAATTAGCTGAGCCAAAGAACGATCTGATAAGGATGCTCCTCCTCTTTCTTGGGGAGATTGCGAGCGCACATCAGCTTCTGTCACCGTAACAATTAAAATCCTTGGATCTGGTTTTTCCTGGGGTCGCGATCGCATTAAAATATCAAAAAATTGTAATTCCCAAAATTGTAAAATTCCCTGCGATATCACTAGTATTATTCCCGAAGTTACTGCAATTGTTGTCATCAAAATCGCGCCTATAATTTGTTTATTTGGTAAAATTTTGTTATAAATATTACTTGTTTCCTTAACTTTTTCTGACCAAATAAGGGGAGATTCGGCTGGATTTTGACAAATCACTGGCAGCCAACTAGCACAGGGAAAATCACTTTCTAAACCTTGCAATCTTTCCCCCGCCTCTCGCACTGCTAAATAGAAAGATTCTCCTTCAGAAAACGCTTCGAGGAAATGTTTTAAGAATTCTTGAGCCACCAAATCTGGTACTGGCTCTCGCATGACAATCATTTGGGGAATGTGCAAAGAAATTAGTTGGCAAGCTAATCCTAATCCTTCGCAGGAGTTAAAAATTGCTAAACTCAGACCACGTTTAATTGCTGCTCTCAAACTATTTTTTAATTGAGTAATGGTTAAACTATCATTTTGGTTAATATAAAACTTTCCGGTTTCTCCATCAGCGTGTGTCGAACTATGTCCGGCAAAAAAAAGAATATCCCAACCTTTTTTATCCCAAAGCCAGCGATCTAACTCTCGACGTTGTGGCTCTACCAAAAAGATTGTTTCTGCTCCCGGTAATTGTTCTAGCATTTCCCGGTCTTTTTGCACATCAATTCCTTGACTATTACCCAAAATTGCTAAAATTCTG
Source organism: Floridaenema aerugineum BLCC-F46 (assembly GCF_041929345.1). Classification (NCBI taxonomy): domain Bacteria; kingdom Bacillati; phylum Cyanobacteriota; class Cyanophyceae; order Aerosakkonematales; family Aerosakkonemataceae; genus Floridanema; species Floridanema aerugineum. Next base: position 46,783 of record NZ_JBHFNQ010000047.1, on the reverse strand, counting down.
ATTACTTTGTTAGAAGGTTTCTTTAATGATTTAATTGGTTCGTATTCTGGCGCACTTAAACAAACTACTGCATGAGGGTAATCCTCGAAAAAATTCCATAAATGCCAAGGGAGACGACGAGTGCGATCGTCTTCAGATTGGAGGACAACTTTAATTTCGTCCGTAGTTGCTAATTTTGTCCGTAATTTTTGATCTATCTTGCGAAATGATTCAGATTTAAGCCAACAATTAATACTATTTTGTAAATCATTACATAAAATACCAAATTCTATAATAGAAACATTAGTTATATCTTCTTCATCTATTTCTATTGCTTCATCAATTTCATGATTACGCCAACATCCGCTAGGATAAAGAGACTCATAAATTAATTTATAGAGCAACTGCCAACGCTTATAGAGCGCTATCAATTCTGGTGATGCGGGTAAACTCCCTGTTAATTGAAGTGCTGTAGAATTATCATCTTCAGACAACTGAACTGTAACAGAAGGAAAACCTCTGTTTAAATCTCCTTTTCCTAAATTCAATCCGACTAATTTACCCATAACTATCAGCCTAGAGAAGTTCTCAAAAATACAAAATCTTCTTTGATGCTGACATTACCTAACGCCACTTGAATAGAAAAACTTTTTCCCTGCGAAGCTTTAAATCTTTTCAATTGAATATAGTTATCATGACTCCTTGACTGAACTTCTTGTAACATTACTCCCAGTTCAGATAGCAGACTCAATTTGATATTAGGTGGTAGGTAACTTTCTCCGTTTCCCGGGTACAGTTGGACTCGGATACCAACCTTTTCATCTATCTCTTGGGTCATAGCAACTAATAGCATTACCGCTGCACCTTTTAGTTCCATTCCCAAGTCAATCAACTTAGCACCCTTAACAGGAACTTGGCTCAATACAGAATCATTTCTAAACTGAAAGGCTAGAGTTATTGGCTCTGTATTTAACAGTGTATCAATAGATTGCCAACCTGCCACAAAGATATTTTGAAGCCATAAACTTAAATTATGTATTTTTGGCTTGTTGGCTTGGTTTTGTAGAGAAATTGGGTTTTCGACATTATGGTATGAGCTCTGTTGATTTAAAAGCCTTCTTCGATATAACTGTTGGCGAGTTTCGTCATTAGCTATAATTGCCGCCCATTGTTCAAATGTTACGCTAAGTCGAGGTGAGTAATTAATTTGCTGACTCAATTGTTCCAGCAATGTTTCTGTTTGTAATGCTTCCAGGGTTGGTAATGTCTTAATTTCTAATTTTTTAGCAGTAAACATTTCTTGTGCTACCCACATTACGTTGAGGTCTTCTATTAAATCTTCTTTACCTAAAGAGTAAGTGCGATCGATCCGATCGTATATTCCTTGCTTTTTAATTTGTTCGTGGGTAGCATACCCCGACACTTGCATCCACTGTTCATCTAAATTTAGTTGAACAGCTAAATAATAGTTGGCTGCCCAATTAGGAATATCCACCCATTCTTGAGGAATACGAAATTCGGAAGAGTAGCTTTTGTCGGTGGGTATTAGTACTAATTGAGTTTTACCCAAACTTAGCTTTGTACCATTTACTACTTCCCAAAAACTTGGTAAACTAGCCTCATCCGACCAAAGTTTTAAATTTTCTTTTACTTCAGGATCTTCTCCAACCCAATTTAGAAAACTATTAAGGCATAAATAATTCAAATAAGCATTCCAACGAACAGCAGCATTAGAATATTCCTGTTGTTGTATTTGCTGCCACGCTTTTTCTTGTTTTTCAGGTAATAGCTCTATCCATATTTGTTTAGGATAAAGTGCCATTAATTCATCTAACTTAAGTATCATTTATCTTTTTCCCTTGCTCAACTTGACTTTCTTTGTCGATTAAAATCAGCCTTTGTACAATATTAGCTAATTTAGATTCTTATATGAATAGGATAATTACTGAAATATGAATTCCTATTTTCCTTATTGAATGCCCTTTAAACAGAATAATTAAAATTTTTGTATAAGGTAAAAACCTGATACAACAAAAAAATTTTATCCTCTACTAGGAAGAGCTAAATTTAGTGTTTTTCTCGTTTAACGTTACCTCCTTAAGACGTTGAAGTGATTTTTACAAGTTACCTTTCTGAAAATAAGGATCAATCTCGATCACCAATTTACCATTGCCAAACAGTTTGTAATGTCACATTTCAGACCGGAGGATGGGCTTTGGCGCTTAGAATACTATTTATCTATGGGTCGGGCAAGAGGACAATTATGCAGTGTTCTTGACTAACTGTTAGTTTAGTTTAACATCAGGGTATTTACGTAAGGTGGAACTACGAGGATGAGAAAAGCTGAGAGAGAATTATGCCGATTGCAGGAAGTGCATTGTGCATAATGCGATCGCACTTGCACCCAGTATAAAGATATAGATGGGTTTTAGCTTTAGCCTTGCCTTGCTTCTGTTAAACAATGAACAAAGAACAATACTGCTTAATCAAACTTTGCTTTACCTTTACTTTGACGTTCCTGGGTTTAATCAACTATTCCCTACTAGGACTAGCACAGCCCACTTCATCTACTGAGCGAAACTCTGAGCAGATACAAATTCGCTTTCCACAACAGAGTTCAGATGGGTCAAGCCGAGGAAGACCAGGAGGCAGAGGTGGAACAGGAAGTCGTGGCGATTGTCCTCCTGTAGATGTGCAATTAACTGCTTTAATACCAAGTAGTAATTTGGGGTCTTCTGTGGAAGCTCATCCAACTTTATGGTTTTACATTCCTTATAAGTCTAGCGAGGTAGCTGGCGCAGAATTTTCTTTGCAAGATGAACAAAATAACGATATTTACCGGACAAATTTCACCTTACCTACAACCCCTGGTACAGTCAGTTTAAGTCTGGCACAAGCACCGCCATTAGAGATCAATAAAAAGTATCAGTGGTACGTCAAAGTTTATTGTAGCCAGCAGAAATTATCTGCTCCAGTTTTTATTCGCTCTTGGGTGCAACGGGTGGCGCTTACACCTGAACTAGAGAAGCAGTTAAAGACAGCTACTACACCGCGAGAACGGATTGCGTTTTATGCTCAAAATGGAATTTGGTATTCTGCTTTGACAGAGTTGGCAAAACTCCGCGCAGCCCAACCGCAAAATACCACTATTAATAACGATTGGGCTAGTTTATTGCGAGATGTAGGTTTGGAGAATCTAATTCAACAACCTGTTTCTGGAGAAGTAAACTTACAGAAAAAATAACTGTTTAAGGGCATGATGGTTTAATAAAAGAAGTACTGTTAGTAATAACAGAAGGTGTAGAAGTTATCAGCACTACTTGACCTTTGTTATCTCTCACCCAACCAGTTGCTTCCACAATTTCACTGTTTTTTTCGGTAGTGAGTAGTGGATAATTGGTAGTAGGTGGAATGCTTCTTTGTGTTTGTGTATCTGAGCTTTTCTGTTCTTGGGTATCTCCTACCCAATACACCGATATTGTATTGTTAGGACGGAGCGGTTCATTGGGTAAGGGAGGCAAACCGCCCCGTCCAGTGACAGTAAATGAATTTCCTTGAGCAGCAGGACAACCTGTGGCAATTAATTGGGTAGGATCGACAAAATCGACGGATAATTCTAATAATCCAGAATTCGGATCAACATCGGGTGTGTTAAGCGTGATGCTACCTTCGAGTTGGGGTCCGCCCTTTTGGGAAATGGCGGTAATGTCGCTACTAAGTAGGCGTGTGGGATCTAATGGCTCATCAGGGTTTAGTAGTCTCTGTAGTTCCTCCCTTGTCCTTGTTTTTGCGCCAAAGATGGCTTGAGCATCTATATTTATCCGACCTCCTCTGCCTTCTTCAGCGTTTGCACTAATATCACTGTTTTCCAAGGCGGCTAATACACCATTGTTCAAGGTGATGTTACCGCCCTCGACGGTTCCAGAAGCATCAGTAGTAATTCTACTTTCTCGGCGTAAGATCAGGGAGCGCGATCGCAGTTCAATATTACCCTGACCTCCTTTAGTATTAGCACTTAGGGTTGCCTTATTGCTCAAAAGGATCGACCTAGCTGTGGTATTTATGTTGCCTGCTTCCCCTGTTCCTTGACTATTAACAGATATTTGAGCGCCATTACGAGTAATTAACTCTCCAGTAGTGATAAAGATGCCTCCTCCCCTACCTGTAGATTTTGTTTCTGTGCCAGCAAAAAAACCACTGGCGGCACCTGTTTCTTTGATGGCATTAGCAACAAATGAAGAAATAGGAGCGGGAAATTTAGCAATGCGGCTATTGTAATTTGGATCGCTACCAGAAATAATTACCCGGTCTTTTGCATTAACAAAGATATTACCTGCTTTTCCTTGAGCAAAAGTTGTGGTTATCAGTTGTCCACCGTTGAGTGCTTCAAATGAGGTGGCATTCACTTTAATATTGCCACCTTGCCCATCACCTTTACTACGGGCGCTCAAAGCTGCCCCATCTGCGATGCGGAATGTTCTAGCATTAACGGTAATGTCGCCAGCTTGAAAAGCGGTGTCGGTACTGGTAAATAATCCGCTGGGTAATCCACTTTCGGGAACACTGCCACTGATATCAACCAGAGCAGCCCTAATCGTGATACTACCTGCTTCACCCTGTCCCTGGCTACTGATTTTGACAATAGCGCCATCTTTGAGTATAAAAGAACCAGTATCAACAATTAGGTTGCCACCTTTCCCTATTCCGTTTGGCAGCACGCCTAAAGTAATTCTGGTTGATTCCCCAGTCTCAGCAGTCTCTCCTCCAATCAGCAAAATTGTACCTGTAACATTTAGTTTGACATCTCCCCCCTGTCCTTTTCCGGTAGGGTCTACATCCCCTATAAGTGCAGCATTTGAACTCATAGAGAACTGTTGTGCTTTGATGTTCATGCTGCCTGCATTGCCTTTTCCTGCTGTATTGACGCGCAGTTGGGCACCATTGGTTAAATTAAGCGACTCAGTTGTGATGTTGATACCACTACCATTGCCTTCTGCTCCCCTTGCCACCGAGCTTTCGGCACGACCACCATTAAAGGTGACGCTATCTTGGGCGTTAATTGTGATGCTGCCTGCATTCCCTGTTCCTTCGACGCTAACAAGCAGATTGGCATTCGTGACAGAAAGCGAACCAGTTGTGATGTTGATATTGCCACCATTACCTACTGCTTTGTCTGCTACCCTACTGGAGGCACTACCACCATTAAAGTTGATACTATCCCGAGCATTAATTGTGATGTTGCCTGCTTTTCCTGTCCCTTCGACAAGCACAAGCAGCGAGGCTTTGGTGATAGAAAGCGACCCAGTTGTGATGTTGATACTACTCCCTTCGCCCACTGCTTTTGGCCTGATTATGGCTTCCAGTACAGCGCCGTTGCTTAAGGAAAGCGACTCAGCTTTGATGTTGATGCTACCGCCCTTGCCTACACCACCGTCTTGACCTACAACTCCCGGCCCTAAACCGCTTAGAACTGAGCTGTTATCTATGGAAACTTGATCGCGGACAGTAATATTTACATTCCCAGCATTACCACGCCCAGAGAGCTGCGAATCAGAGTCGTTTCCACGAACGAAAGTTTGTATTTGAGCGCCATTGGTTACTAACAGCGATTCTGCCTGAATGTTAATATCACCACCATTACCCACTGCTCCTTCTTCTACAGTACTGGCAATTAATGAGTTGTTTAGGGAAATGTGATCGCTAGCCTTAATTATGATACTGCCTGCATTCCCTTGGTTTTCGGTGCTAGTAAATAATCCAGCATCATTTTTAGCAGAAAGCGACCTAGTTTGGATATTGATGTTACCACCCTGGCCTTTCGCTCCTGATTCTACAGAGCTATAAGCACCAGCATTATCAAAGGAAACTATATCGCTGGCAATAATATTCACATCTCCTGCATTCCCCTTGCCACGAGTCCGGGATTCTAGTAAAGCACCATTGGTCACTTCAAGGGAGGCTGCTTTAATATTCACATCGCCTGCATTACCTTTGCCTGTTTCTTCTACATTGGTTAGTGCTGCTGTTGTACCGTTATTACTCTCCCCATCAAAATAAACTTTTCCACTAGCAGTGATGTTGATACTGCCCCCCTTTCCTTCGCCGCTAATACCAGCATTCAGTCTTGACCCATTTTTGAGAGTAATAGACTTAGCAGTGATATTGATATCTCCTCCATTACCTTTTCCAGTCACATTGGTAAAGGCAAGACCATCTGTATCAAAATAAATCGAATTTCCTGCATTAATGGTTATCTTCCCAGCATCACCCGTTCCATTGGCACTAGCTGCTAAGCGAGAGTTATCTGTAATAAAAACATCGTTAGCCGTAATGTTAATATTTCCCGAATTCCCTTCACCTTCGGTGCGAGAAAATAGTCGCACTCCATTTTTGAGCGTAATCAACTCAGCGCTGATATTGATGTCACCGCCTTTACCTTTTCCAGTCACATCAGTAAAGGCGGCACCATCTGTAGTAAAGGAAACAGTATTGCGAGCATTAATGGTTATCTTCCCAGCATCACCCGTTCCGTTGCCGCTGGCTGCTAAGTGAGAGCCACCTGTAACAAAAACATCGTTAGCCGTGATGTTAATATTCCCGGAATTTCCATCACTTTTTGTCCGGGAAAATAGCTTAGCTTCATTATTTACTAAAATTGAAAGGGCTGTAATGTTGATGTTGCCACCATTCCCCTTAGCTGTTGATTCTACAGAGCTATATGCACCAGCATCATCAAAGGAAACGGTATCGCTGGCAATAATATTCACATCTCCCGCATTCCCCTTTCCACGAGTCCGGGATTCTAGTAAAGCTTTATTGGTCACTTCCAGTGATACCGCTTTGATATTCACATCGCCTGCATTGCCTTTGCCTGTTTCTTCTACATTAGTTAATGCCGCTGTGGGATTGCCATTCACACCATCAAAGGAGACATTACCACTAGCAGTAATATTTACGCTGCCCCCGTTTCCTGTTCCACTGATGTTGGCATTTAATCGCGCCCCATTGTTTGCAAAAAGAGACTTCGTTGTGATATTGATGTTGCCACCATCGCCTTTTGCTCCTTCTTTGACCGAAGTGTATGCGCTACTACCATTAAATGAGACAGTATCTCTGGCAATGATGGTGACGCTTCCTGCCTTGCCTTGTCCAAAAGTACTAGCATCTAGTTGAGCATTGTTTGTTAAATAAAGAGACTCGCCTGCGATGTTGATGCTACCGCTATTCCCGATCGCATCTGGATTAACCTTATTTTCAATCCGACTTGAATCAATTGTTATAGCTTCGATCGCATCCAGCGATATTCTCCCCGCTATACTCTCAGTTGTTCCTTTGCCCGTTGCTATACCAGTACTCAGAAGACTGTCTTGCGAAATATCTATACTTCTCCCACTGATAGTAATACTACCGCCACCAGCAGCTAATACATTAATTCCAGCTTTATTGGCGATCGATATATCTGCACGCGCCATGCCATCGGGGAAACTCAAGCTACCATCTGCATTCAGTCCTACTGTTGTCTCTCCTGCTGCTGCCCCTAACTGAATTCTACCACCCGGACTTTGTAAAATCCCACCATCAATGACTAGATTCCCGCCTACAAAAGTTAAAGTTTTTCCTGGGTTTACCTCTAAGGGATTCAAAGAGCTATCAAAACTTTCCGTCACGCCATTCAAACCAAATTCCTGGCCTTTCCCTTGGATGCGAATGTCTCCCGAATTCTTTCCATACTGTAAACCAATGGGTACATTAATACTCAGCAAGGGTGTACCTTGAGGATTGGTAGCACTAAATTCTACGCCATCTGCAAACTTAAAGCTATTAGCTGTACTTGCCAAAAATGAGCCGCCTATGTTCAACCTAGCATTAGGCCCAAAAATAATTCCGTTAGGATTAATCAAAAATAGATTAGCTATGCCGTTAGCTTTTATTAATCCATCAATATTAGAAACCGATCCCCCGGTCACTCGGCTAAAAATATTTTGGATATTAGTAGCATTATTAAAAAATGCACTGCCATTAGTAGGAACAGAGAAGGACTTAAAACTGTGAAACAGATTTGTACCTGCGGTGGTTCCTCCTTCAATTACGCTGTTATTTCCCTGTTGGATCACTGTGGAATTAATTGGTAAGGTAGCATCTGGTACGATTTGTGCTGCCGTTGGTTTGGAACTATATAGAAAAAACAGCGTGCTACCGCTACACAGCCAAAATGGACATAGGCGCAGTTTCATAAGCTTTAGATGCAACCGTAAGCTTTTTTAGTTTTTCCAGTATACAAAAATAAATAGGATAAGTTAAGCGATCGCATTTTGGCTTAAGAAGTGATAATAAAAAACAATATAAGTTAGAGCCAAACCTTTTCCGCTTAGTACTATTTAAGGACATAATGGCGAAGTGAATATACTAGGGTTAGTAATAACAGTAGGTGTAGAAGTTATCAGTAGGACTTCACCTCTGTTATTTCTTATCCAACTAGTGGCTTCTACAATTTCACTGTTGTCAATTGAAGTGGGTAGTTGATAATTGGTGGTAGATGAAATATTCCTCTGACTCTCAGAGTTACCTGTCACCCAATCAACCGATATAGTATTATTAGGGCGGAGAGGTTCATTGGGTAATGGTGGTAAACCGCCACGTCCAGTAACCATAAATGAATTGCCTCTATTAGCAGCACAACCTTGGGCAATCAAGCGCGTAGAATCAACAAGATTAACTGGTAATTTTATTAATCCAGCACTAGGGTCAATATCTGGCGTGTTAATTTGCACGCTACCATTTAACGCAGAATTTCTACCAAAGGCAGTAATGTCACTTAAGGATGTATTTTGATTGCGAAATTGAGTACCAAAAATACCGGAACTATTAATAGTAACTTTACCACCACGTCGGTCAAGAGAATTAGCACTAATATCGCTATTTTCTGTTGGAAAAGCAACGAGTAAAGGAGTAGTAATATTAATATTGCCACCATCGCCATTACTAGAAGCTGTAGCAGATATTGAACTATTGCCACGCATCAATAGTAAATTCCTTGCCCGTAATTCAATATTGCCACCAGTACCGGATGCGGTTACTGCTGTAATACTACCGCCATTATCTAAAAAAATGTAATTTGCATTAACCCGTAAGGTTCCACCATTACCTAAACCTCGATTATTAACTTGAACTTTGGCATTTTCTCTAAGTCTTAATACAGGCGTATTAATAGTCACATTTCCAGAGAAGCCACTCGCTACAGAAGGAACTCCTAAAAGCTCTGGATAAGGGTGAATTCCAGCCGATGCACCAAGGTAATTGATCCAAGGATGTTCTGGTTCAATATTATTTATATCACCTATCTCTACAAATTCTCTAGCGTTAATTACCACACCACCAGCATTACCAGTAGCGTAGGCAGAACTAGTGATTCCTCCATTCCGAATTACTAACCTAGAAGTATTAACTGTAATTGTTCTGCTGTTTCCCTCACCGAGAGAATCACTAGCAAAACCACTAGGTAAAAAAGGATATGATGTTGTTCCAAGCAGTTCTATATCAGTTGCATTTACTGTTACATTGCCTCCATCTCCACTGCCTAAAGTTACAGATGCTACCAGTCCTCCATTGACAGCAGTTAAACGCTGTGTTGATACCGTAACATTTCCGGCATTTCCAGAATTATAAGCGATCGATACAAGCACGCTAGAATTAAAAGTAGAAGTAGGTGAATGCCCACTCAATAGGATAGAATCTGCTGAAACATTCAGATTACCCGCCTTACCAGAATTATAAGAATGAGTATCTATGGACTGTCCATCCAAAATCGTCAACTCTCTAGTAGAAACAACGATATCTGCTCCGTTTCCGCTACCAATAGTTTCAGCGAGTACGCTAACACTTTGAGCTCTACTAGGTGGATTAATCCCGCTTAGTTTCACAGATTGAGCAGCATTGATGTTGATAGCTCCTCCTTGCTGTGATTCTTGATTTTGAATCCAAATTAATGAGGCATCATTTAGAAATAAATTATTAGCCTGAATTTGAATGATACCACCACCACTGGCATCTGCTAACGACCGTTGAGACAGATGAATATCTCTAAAGTTTTGTACGCCTTGATAATCGAAAGTAAAACCTTGAGGAATTAAATTAATCCTAACCTCTCCCCCATCAACGCTACCTAATTCAATCCGTCCTTGTTCAGCCATAAGAACACCGCCTACAGAGTTTATATTGCCGCCAACTAAGGCTAAAGTTTTTCCAGGTAGTACTTGCAGTCCTGTTAAATTATCACCCCTAGTAATATACGAAAAAATAGGGTCAGGATCGGATAAATCGTATCCCGTACCTTGCACTTGAATACTGGCAGGATGCTGTCCAAATTGTAAGCCAATGGGAACATTAATTGTTAGTAAAGATGAGGTTTGGGGATTAGTGGCGCTGAATTGAAAACCATCTGCAAAGTTGATACTGTTAGCTGTGGTAGCTAAAAATGAACCGCCAATATTTAATCTGGCATTCAGTCCAAAAATAATACCATTAGGGTTGAGTAGAAATAAGTTAGCAGTACCATTAGCTTTGATTATCCCATCAATATTGGATATCGACCTACCTGTAACGCGGCTGAAAATATTCTGAATATTACTGGCGTTGTTGAAGAAGGCAGTGCCACCTGTAGGGATGGAAAATGACTCAAAGCTGTGGAACAAATTTGTGCCTGCGGTTGTTCCTCCCTCTATTACATTGGTATTTCCCTGTTGTCTTACACTGGAGTTAACTGGTAGGGTAGCATCTGGAATAATTTGTGCTGCCGTTGGGATGGAGCTATCTAGAAAAAACAGTATACTACTGTTAATAAAGCAGAATACACATAGAGGTAATTTCATAGGTTTTAGATGCAACCGCAAGCTTTTTTAGCCTTTCCAGTATACAAGAATCAATGGGATGGGTTTATACGATCGCACACCACAAACACAACTTATATCCTTTTCAAGGTAATCTGATAAAATATTTCCAAAGATAGATACGTAATTTTTAGATTAATGAAATTTTAGATGGGTGCGCTCGCATTTTACCTTAAGAACTGAAAAGGAAAACAAGATTCAGTTATCAGGCAAAAGTTTTAGACTTTACTTTGCGACTGGTGTCAGCGCAAGCTATTTCCTAGCCTATACCTATAAATAACAAAAAGACCGTTACTTGTTACAGTAACGGCCTTGTTTAGGAACTTTACCCTTAGTAGAGTCAATAGGTAGCCTGAGTTTTGAGACTTTGCTAACCCTTGGTAAACCTGCTAATTTTGTAATCGCAGTTCAGTCTACTAAAGAGGTCTTTAGGAGAATTTGACCCTAATCTAGCGAGTATGCTAGTTTTTGGTCAGCACCCAATACTATCTGGGGCCGCACCAAGGGGCTTGAGGATTGCAGTACCATTCAGTATCGGTGCTAACGATGGAATGATTGGAGTTGCCTGGAACTGTAGTAGCTTTGGCTGGATTGTTAATCCAAACGACTGTGGATGCTCCTGCCGCGCAAATCGCAGCAGACACAATGGCAGATCCGAGGATTTTATGAACAGACATATTAGTCTCCTTCACATTGATTTGATTGAGTTAAGAGTAAAGACTCTTCTACTTATCTAATGGGTAAGAGTCCTATCTCTTTATGCAGTTTCTTGGTGTTTGTTTATTGGATTTCCCCTACTTGTGGTGGAAAACCCTGGTTTTAGAGGCTGGGGACTAGGGACTAGGGGCTGGGAAGCTTTGAGGAGTAAGCACTTCATTAATTAGTTAGCTTTACTTATCACCATGAGTACGGGAGAGCCAACTTATATTCTTTTTAAATATTTGATAAAAATCTTTCTAAAGATAGGTATGTAATTTTTAGATTAATAAAATCTATAATGGGTGCGATCGTATTTTAGCTTAAGAACTGAAAAGGAAAAACAAGATAAGTTAGAGCTAATCTTAACTTATCTTGTCGAGCAATTCTTACCAAAAACAAAAACTAAAGTTAAGCAGCTTCCAATTCACAGGAACAATATTTCTCAGCAACTCGCAGCATAACTGCTAAACTTTTTTCTACGTCAGCATCCGTTGTTGCCCAAGACGAAACACAAATTCGCATAGCCGTCTGCCCTTGCCAAACTGTACCACCACACCAACAAGTTCCCTCAGCTTGAAGATCGGCAATAATTCGATTAGTTGTTTGTGCATCTCCAAAGGAGACTAAAACTTGATTTAACTCCACATCGTTAAGAATTTTGTAACCAGCAGCTTTCAACTCTTTGGCAAAGTGTCTGGCATGGCGACAGGTACGTTCAATTAAATCTGCCAAACCAGAACGACCGAGCGATCGCAAAACTGCCCACACTTCAACGCCACGCGCACGTCTGGATAATTCAGGAGTATAGTCTGAAGGGTTGCGCTGGTTGCTGAGAGTGGGTAAATAGTCGGCAGTAATCGCCATTGCCGCTTGCAAGGCATGAGCATCACGAACAAACGCTAACCCACAGTCATGGGGTACGTTTAACCACTTGTGAGCATCTGTTGCCCAAGAATCTGCCTTTTCCACACCAGCAGTAAGATGTGCCAACGATGGAGCAGCAGAAGCCCAAAGTCCAAACGCACCATCTACATGAACCCAGGCTCCCATAACTTTGGCGCGATCGCAAATCTCGCCCACTGGATCGCACGCACCTGTATTTACATTTCCGACTTGTGTACAAATAATCGCTGGGTGAGTTAGAAATGGGATGGCTTCAGGACGCATCCGCCCTTGCCTGTCAACGGGTATTTTGACAACTCGATTTCGACCTAACCCCAATAATCCCAAGGCTTTGAACAAACTTGGGTGTGCTTCTTCACTGACTGCAACTGTAATGGGTGGCGCACCAAACAGCCCTTCTGCTTCAACATTCCAACCTTCTTGTTGTAGTATGGCGTGGCGGGCAGCGGCTAGTGCGGTAAAGTTAGCCATAGTTGCTCCCGTAACGAAAGCACCACCACACTGGGCGGGAAGATGTAAAATGTCAAGGAGCCAGCGCAGAGCTACCTGCTCTATAAAAGCTGTACCTGGAGTAACGCGATAAAGTACAGAATTTTGATCCCATGCAGCGGCTAGCCAGTTGGCTGCTAAGGCGACAGGCAAGGAACCACCTGTTACCATTCCGAAGAAGCGAGAGCCTGCCATTGCCATTGATGCGGGTGAGCCAACTTTATCGAGTAGTTGCAAGACGAGTTTGGGATCGACAGATTCATCGGGCAAAGGTTCATCAAATTCGGTGAGGTTTGCGATCGCTGCCTCTGTTGGTGCTACCTTACGAGTATCTAACCCTTCTAAATAGCGAATTGCGTATTCAGTCGTTGTTCCCAAAAGTTTTCGCATATTCTCTTCTTTGCATAACTTTCTTCTATTTGTTTAATGGGTACAGCCTGATTTGATTTATGCAGTTATCGCATAGCTTAAAACTATTTTGTTCAATTTTTAGTTACAACCAATTACCCACCAAAACGTAAGGAGCCCAGAAATAGGGGATTTCATACTCAGTCAATAAAGTGAGTTGTGCGCGGCGTAGTGCTTCAGCTTTGGTTACTTGGGCGTTGGCGAATTCCTGGTAAAATTGGCTCATCAATTCAGAGGTTGATCGATCATCCACTGACCACAAGGTTGCTAGTGTACTCCTTGCCCCCGCACGCACAGCTATTCCAGCTAGTCCTAAAGCTGCGCGTCTGTCACCTGCGGCTGTTTGACAAGCACTTAAAACTAGTAGTTCGATCGCTCTTGACTCACTAGGATCGCGCAGCCGCAGCAAATTATCAAAATTTCTTACTTTTAAAAGTTCGTTCCAAGTAAGAATAAAAGTCTGATCGGCATTAGAAGAAAACTGACCATGAGTTGCCAAATGTACTACCGAAAAGGGAACTGAATTAATCTGATTTTTTAGGTCATTTTCAGTGAAAGTTTGATTAATAAGTTGCTGACTGCGAGGTACTTCAGATTTAATCTCCTCCAATTCCAGTTTGACATTTTCTAGTGAAGCAAAGTTTTTCCCTTCAATTTGCCGTTCTTCACTTACTCCGCCTATTAAAGCATATAGCTGTCCCCGTTTTAAAGGTTTTGGGTCAACAAGTTGTAACCCTGGAGCCACAGCAATAGCATATTTTTGAATCAAATATTTTTGGCTTTTATTATCGTATAAAACCGCCATTGGAATATTCCGTAAGTAACCATCTAGGACAAATACTAAAGTTTTTATTTGCCTTTTTCCTAATTCATTAATCATCGGTTCGATTAACCAGCTATACACCTGTCCTGATATCTTTTTTACCTGATTAATTTGGTCTGGCTCTTTTAAGAATTGTTGTAACTTTTCCAGGGTACTTTCAAGTTCAATTTGGGATTTATAAGTTGTAAAATGACGCAGTTCGCTATCTCTTGGCAATTTTAAGATGATTTCTAAACGATCTTTCAAAATAATTGGGTAAAGAACCGCTGCTGTTGGGTCAGTTTTATCAACTATTTCGTCAATTTCTTGAGGTTTAGCTTGTAAACAAGCTTCTCGGAAAAAGTTTTCTAATTCACTTAATTGTAATGCCTCAATTACATCACGAGCTTGCTTTAAATTGTTTTGATTAACTAGATTATTATTATCAGATTTTAGCAGTAAATCAACTAATTGCCGATAAACAGGTTCGACATTATCTCGAAAGGAAAACTGCACATCTGGATTCAGTGCAACTAAGTCGCTACGTAAAGATTTGAGGGTGTTTACTGCTTCTGTGTAAGATGCGATCCCACCTCTAACATCCCCCTGGCTTTTCAATATATATCCTAACTGCCATTGCCACAAATAAGCAATATCTTCTGCTTTATTTTCTTGCGCTAATATAAGAGCTTTCCGGGTAGTTTCCTCAGCATAATTAAAGTTTTGATTCTCCAAGTAAAGTCCACCCAATGCACCAAGAGCATAAGCTTCTAAACGATAATCTTTAATACTATTTGCTTGTTGAATAGCAACTGCATAATTCTGAGCGATTTCTTTCCACGAAGGTACGTCAGCGCCAGTAGCTTGCTTGAAACATATAAGTTTTTGAGCTAAGTTAATTTGAGCAGAAATAGTCGAATGAGATAAAGGAGCATTAGATAATTTTGATTGAATTTCAGCCGATAATTTTTGGGCTTCCAGCCATTTGTTGAGTTGAATTAATACGCTTAAATGATTTAGCTGTGCTTGAGTTTTTGTAAATATTGAGGTATAATTATTAACAGCTTGTTCGTAAGATTGAGCAGCTTGCTGATAAAATTTTAAAGCGTCACCAGAGGCTGGTCTATTAATGCAGCCTAATGGCGTAGACTGTTCTTGAAGTATGTTGTTTTCGGTTGTTATCGATCGCTTTCCCAAAGCAACTTGAGTGTTTCCTAAACTAAGCAGTGTAGCACTTATTTCTGAAGGAGATTTTAGTTTTTCTGCAATGTTTCTGCTTTGCTGCAAAAATTTGAGGGAATTATCTAAATCACCGATTAATTGCAGCACATCTCCAAGACTACGCAAAGCAATTGCTTTAGTAATAGAATCAGGTTGGGTTTCAAGGGTTTTATTAACTCCTTCTAAAGTTGTTCTTGCTTGACGGTACATTCCCAAAGCTTGCTGTGCTTGAGCTATGTTTATCTGGCTACGGATTTGCCCATTTTTATCACCGAGGCGATCGTAAATATTATCAGTTTGTTTCCAAGTTTCTAAAGCTTGTTGAGCTTTTCCTAATTCTAATTGTAAATTGCCTTGAATATCTAAGGTTTGAGCTAAAACGAGTTCTGATTTCTGAACTTTAAGTTCGGAATTGGTTAATAGTTTTAAGCTTTCGGTAATATAAGAGTAAGCTTTTTCTAACTGTCCTAGTTGTTTGAAGGTGAGGGATAGATTGCTTAGTGCGATCGCTTCTCCCAATCTATCACCTTTAGCTCGAAAAGCGTCTACTGCTTGCTGCAAAACCGTTACTGCTTCAGTAAAATTTCCTACATCATAAAGTTTTCGACTTTGCTGAATTAACACTTGAGGATTTGCTTGGCTTTGAATAAATTGAGGAAAAGCTGGAATTTGAATCAACCCACAAGCGATAAAAAATGTGACTAAAAAAGCTAGTATTACTTTTATACTTTGGCGACGATGCCAACCCATTTTCCGAAAAAATTTAAAAATGTTTTTCATTTTTCAAAAAAGTTTCAAATATTTTTGGATCTCCCGGATTTATGGTGATAAAAAAATCTTATTTAGGGCTTGCTCAAAAAGTCTGTTGGTGAGGGTAGGGACACGGCATCATTAATATTTGCAACTCCTGCGTTATCTTTTGAATGCCGTGTCCCTACAATTTCTCCCAAAGGGGCAAGGTTTTTGCACTAAAAGATTGCGATAACCTTGCATTTATTGTGGGCAAAAAATGGGTAAAACCTTTGCATACCTTACCTTTTAGCTTTTTGAAGCAAGCCCTAAATAAATTCCCGTGCCTTTTCTTGAATGCCGTAGGCTATACGCACCGTTTCCCTAGTTTGTAACATTTATGAACATTTTTCCCCATTAACTCGAAAGAGCCTTAAGTTATTAACCATTATTGCGCTTCTACTGTTGTCGGGCAAGTGGCGGGAGTTAGCCAACTACCGTTTGGAATATTAGGTGCAGAAGTTATGAGTACCACTTGACCTTTGTTGTCTCTTACCCAACCAGTAGCCTCGACAATTTCAGATTTATTTTGGGTAGTGGGTAGTTGGTAATTAGTAGGAGATGAAATCATTTTTTGCGCCTGAGTATCTGAGTTTATCTGTTCTTGACTATTGCCTACCCAATCAACCGATACAGTATTATTAGGACGCAATGGTTCATTGGGTAACGGTGGCAAACCGCCACGTCCGGTAATAGCAAATGAATTGCCTTGTGCAGCCGGACAACCAGTAGCAATTAATTGAGTCGGATCGAGTAAATTAACTGATAATTCTAATAAACCAGAACTAGGGTCAATATCAGGCGTATTGACAGTAATGATTCCTTGTAGTTGTGGGCCTCCTTGTTGAGAAATCGCTGTAATATCGCTAGTGAGTAGTAATCTAGGGTTTAAGGAATTGGGATCTTTGGTATTAAGTAAAAACTGTAAATCTTCCCTGGTACGAGGTAGAGAACCAAAGATAGCGTCAGCGTTGATAGAGATTTTACCGCCTTGACTTTGTTCGGAATTAGCAGTGATGTCGCTGTTTTTGAGGGCGGCTAAGATGTTGGTGTTGAGAGTAATGTTACCGCCAGTGATTTCATTGCCAGTAGCGTTAGTGGTGATAGTACTACCGTCACGCAACTGCAAGAATTGGGAAGTTACCGAGATGTCGCCACCGCTATTTCCGCCAGAGGCATTGGTGGTGATGCTGCTGTTGCGTAAGGTGATGGTAGGGGCAAACAGTTGGATGCTACCACCGCCTGATGTAGTATTTGCATTCACAGAAGCTTGATTAGAAAGCTCAATAGAATTAGCAGAAACTTGCAGAGTGCCTGCTTTTCCAGCACCAGCACTAGAAACACTGACTGTTGCCTGATCTTTAATAGTCAACCGTCCGGTTTCAATCGTCAAGTTACCCCCTTTTCCGGTTGTTGGGCCTGGTAGTATGGCAAGAGGCTCTGTATTAGCTACTGCTGAAGCACTCAAACTGCTAGTAGACTTACCAGAAGAACCATCGATACCGATACCACTCACATCCACAGCAACGCTGGCTTTGATGCTGAGATTTCCCGCCTTCCCTTGCCCAAGTGTATCAGTACTTATCTGTGCGCCATCTTTGACAATCAACTGTCGAGTGTCAATCGTCAAATTTCCTCCATCTCCTATTGAGCTTGTAGTGGTAGCCAAGCCGCTGCCACTACCTTTAGCGCTACCTATAGTAGAAGTGCCAATCACTTCAACAGCATCTCTAGCTGTAATTGTCAGATTTCCTGACTTCCCTTGTCCACCTGTAGCAGTGACAATCGCTGCCCCATCTTTGACAATCAACCGTCCGGTTTCAATAGCCAAATTGCCCCCATCTCCGGTTGAGTAGGATGTAGCTCCAGTAATCAAAAAACTAAAAAAACGGCCTAAACCTTTCTCAGAGCTTTCGCCTATTACTTCAATGGTATGCCTAGCTTTAACTGTAAGATTTCCCGCCTTCCCTTGCCCACGAGTAGCAGTGGCTATCTGTGCTCCATCTTTGAGGGTTAACCATCCGGTGTCAATCGTTATATTGCCCGCATCTCCTGTGGCTTCTGGTAAAACCTCAGTAGATATATAACTGGTGACGTTGAGAATCGGATTGTTAGGTGATTTGCCCATCATTTCCACTGACTGTGCAGCACGCACAGTGATGTCTCCTCCTGAATTACTGCCCTCGGTGAAGTTCAAAATGTTAGAACCATCATTAACGCTAATCCGCCGTCCTTGCAATTGGATACTTCCTCCACCACTACCACTGGCATCTAGCAAGGCTGCCGCTTTTAAGCTAATATCTTGGAAATTCTGTACTCCTGCATATCCCAACTGCCAAATACTCCCCTGAATTGATGTTGGAGTCAGAGTGACAAAATTCCCTGGTGTTACACTTCCCAGTTCAATTCGTCCAAAAGGAGCAATTAAAATTCCTCCCTCCAGTTTCACCTCACCACCAACCAGAGCTAAGGTTTGATTGACTAACACCCCTAAACCAACAGGCGGATAATCAATAATACTGAGTCCTAGCGCATTTAAATCAGCAGTTATATTATGACCAGTTCCTTGCACAGTTATCGAGGCATTAGGCTGAGGAGTATTAGCGGCAAATTGCAAACCAATCGGTAGGTTAATTGCTAGTGGAGATGGGGGATTTGGATTAGTAGCACTGAAAAAGCTGCCATCAGCAAATTTAATACTATTAGCAGTAGTGACCAAAAATGAACCGCCAATGTTCAATCTGGCGTTTTGTCCCAAAATAATCCCATTCGGATTGAGCAAAAAGATGTTGGCTGTGCCATTAGCTTGAAGGAAACCATTAATATGAGAAACAGACTCACCAGTGACACGACTAATAATGTTTTTGATATCTAGAGCATTATTAAAGTACGCCGTAGTGGTTGTTGGTACAGAAAACTCGACAAAGCTATGGAACAGATTGCTACCAATTTGAGTTCCTCCCTCAACCACGTTGATGTTATTTGCTTCTTGTCTAATAGTGGAGTTGATGGGTAAAGTTTGGTCGGGAACAATTTGTGACTTGATAATAGTTGGCAGAAATTCTGAGCTAATAATAGTTAATTTTCCCACTTTTCCCTGACCCAAACTACGCAATATAGGCAATGTTCCTTCAAAGCGCCCAGTTTCAATGGTTACATTGCCCCCAGCCCCAGTAGAATTAACTGAAGTTAATCCTAATATGCCTCCCCCTGGATTAACTTTCACAAAATCCGATGCCCGAATGATTAAATCACCTGCATTAGCAACACCTTTTGTATTAGTTAAGATTTCTGTATTACCTTGAAAAGTTAACTGCCCGGTTTCGATAATCAAGTTACCACCAGTTTGAGTGGTTGCCGTATTGGTAAATAAATAACTGGGTTGAGCGATTCCTCTGAGTTCTACAGATTGGTTAGCTTTAATAATTAAACTTCCCGAACTTGCTTCACTAGCTGAAGAGGACACCTTTACACCATCTCCAACAATTAACTTTCCGGTGATCAGCTGAATATTTTCCGCAAATATATTAGCGCCTTTGTCAAGGGAAATGGTATCCCTAGCATAGATAATCACACTGCTTCCATCTCCCTTGCTGCCGCTAGAGTTTGGCAGTAGTGATCCGTTAAAGAGTGAAAACGACCCAGTAGTGATCTTGATATTGCCAGCATAGCTGCCAAATGTATCAAAGGAAACACTCTCGCGAACGTTGATGTTGATATCGCCTCCTTTTCCCTTGCTGTAAGCAGTAGCATCTAGGCTTCCACCGTTATTGAAAGAAACTGAATCAGCAGTGATGTTGATATTGCCGCTATTTCCTTCAAAATAATTGGCATTGTTTTCAATGAGACTAGATGCAATTGTCATCGCTTCAGTAATATTGAGGATAATATCTCCGGCTTTTGCATCAACTGACCCTTGTCCTCCTGCTATCCCCGCACTGAGCAAACTATATCCTGAAATATCCAAATTTCTGGCGCTGATAGTAATACTCCCACCACCACTAGCCAGCACGTTGATTCCGGCTTTATTGATCAAGGATATATCTGCTCGCGTCACATCCATTGGGAAAGTCAAACTCCCATCACTATTGAGTTTTACTGTTCCTTCTCCCGACACTCCACCTATCTCGACTCGACCACCAGGAGCTTGTAAAAGTCCACCATCAATGACAACATTGCCACCTACTAAAGTTAAGCTCTTTCCTGGCAAAACTTCTAAGGAATTCAACGAGCTATCAAAACTGCCCCCTGCTCCAGGTACACCAAATTCCTGACCTTTTCCTTGGACGCGAATTTCTCCAGCATTTTTTCCATATTGCAAACCAATGGGTACATTTATACTCAGCAAAGCTGTATTTTGTGGATTAGTAGCACTAAACTCTACCCCATCAGCAAACTTAAAACTATTCGCTGTACTCGCCAAAAATGAGCCACCAATATTTAATTTAGCATTCGGCCCAAAAATAATTCCATTAGGATTAATTAAAAATAAATTAGCTGTCCCATTAGCACGAATCAATCCATCAATATTAGATATTGACCGACCTGTTACTCGACTAAAAATATTTTGAATATTACTAGCGTTGTTAAAGAAAGCCTCGCCACCAGTAGGGACAGAAAACCGCTCAAAACTGTGGAACAGATTAACACCTGCGGCTGTCCCTCCCTCAATAATTGTTGTATTTCCTTTGGGAGTAGCGATACTGTTGACTGGTAGCGTAGTATCTGGGACAATTTGTGCTACTGCTAGGTGGGAATCCAAAAGATACATTAGAATACTACTATTAAACAGCCAAAAACAGAGTAGATGCAGCTTCATAAAATCTCCTCACTGTAAAGCCTTTTCTAAAAACAATAAAAATTTTTATACAATGACTGTACGGAAAACAGGATTATTTTTTGCCTTTTATCTTTTAACCTAACTGTCCCATCTAAAACTAAACTTAAGTATAGCTGCGAAAAAACAAATATGTTTATAATGTTTTATTAACTATGCCCAAAAAAGCTGAAACTTTTAAGCAAAATTCTTTAATAAAAAGGAGACTTCCATGAAAAAACGGGAAGATATTGTCCAAAAGTTCTCGACTTTCCTCAGCTTTGGCGATTATAACAGTAGGGGAAAATCCTTCTGGCAAGCAGATCCCCAATTAGAACGCCAGATAAAACGTTTAACCCAGTCAGATCCAGGAGCTAAAGAAGAATTTTGGGCAAAATACTTCCTAAAAACGCTCAGAGAGGTATCCCAGACGGAAAGTAGCAGAGCAGCAAGTATTTCGTCGCTCAGATTTTCTGTTACTCCTCTCCCTCTTCCCTCTCCCTCTGAAACAGTCACGAGTCCCCAAACTTTGAAAATTCCTCCTTTAATAACAGCAAGACATTTATCAGCTTATTTACAGGAAGCTTGCCTTTGGGCAGCCCAAAAAAGTCATCTTAAATATCAGTTTCTCCGTTACAAATATCCTATAGAAGAATATTTTCAAATAGCTTCTTCATTTGCTAATCTACCAGACAAACTCCTAAAAAGTTTTAATCTCGATCACCCGCGTTCTAACATTGAAGGCTATGCTAAAATAGCAATCTTCCGTTTTATAAGAGATAAAATTTACCAACATGATGTAGAAGCAAAAAGCAGAAAATTTAGCGATTATGGTTTATTGAAAGATTTAACTGCAAAAGAATTAAAAGAAGCTTTAGCATCTCAAGGAATTAATCAACAAAAAATTGACTTATATAGACTCGCTTGGCAATGCTTTAATGAAATTTACCAACCTCAACAAGAGTGTAGCACCCGTAAATTAGAACCTCCTACTCAAGAAATTTTAAACCAAATTGCGGATTATTACAATCAGCGGCTTAATCAGCTAGATTTACCAAAGCTAGCAGCTAATGAAGACAAAGTTCAAGAAATATTGGAATTTTGTATAAAAGCAGCGCGAAATTATCGAACAAAGCAGTTTCTTCCTCTTGAAGAGTACGATAATATATCCGACACCACTCCTACTCCTTGGGATATTGCGGTTTACGAAGAAGAAAATCAACAGGTGCAGTTACTCGTTGCTAAAGTGTTTGCAACTATACCCGAAGCTGGGCAAGTTATGCTGATACTTTGGCAAGGTTTAGACTTAACTCAAAGTGAAATTGCTACAGTAATTAAAGCTAAATATCCTGAATTACAAAAGCAGTATCAAGTAGCTCGACATTTAGCGAGATATACTAAGAATATTTTAAAAGATTTTGTTGATGAATGGAATCTAGCTAATCCGAGTTGTGCGATCGCTGATGAACAAGATTTAGCGAAAATTAAAGAAGCTTTAGATGAGTGCTTGCAGTCCCATTGTAAGCGATCGATCGACTCAATCCTTGAACAAGCTAGTCAGGAAGTTAACATTGCAGACAAATCATTAGTTTTGAGCAACACACTAAATATGAATCAACCAACCACAACTGAAGTGTCTCCTGAAGCTTTAAACGCAAAACAATCATTAACAAAAGCTTTTATCTCTAAACTAGAAACAGAATTAAATCTTCCAATAGATGCAATTTTACCAATGTTTAACAAGGTAGTTGTTTATGTAGAAGAATGGCTAGTTTATGCTCAATTAAGTCTAAGATAAAATGAATTTAGATCCCCGACTTCTTCAAGAAGTCGGGGATCTGAGCAGCAAGTTTTGCTTAAATTAGTGCCATTAGGGTAAAATTTAGGTATTATATTGTCATTACTGGAATAGCGCTCTAGAAAAGCACAGATGGCGAGAATGAAAAAAGTTCTTTTTAGCCAAACTAGTGTTGTACGCTGTTTTTGTAGCCTAATCATCAAAGAGCAAGGCAGTCATGCTACCAGAAATTACTCCGGGAACTGCGATCGGCGATCGATATCAGATTCAAAAAGTTATTGGACAGGGAAGCTTCGGACGAACATATTTAGCATCTGACACTCAGCGTTTTGGTGATGCTTGTGTTCTCAAAGAGTTTGTACCT
The DNA here is from genome assembly GCF_041929345.1 of Floridaenema aerugineum BLCC-F46. Classification (NCBI taxonomy): domain Bacteria; kingdom Bacillati; phylum Cyanobacteriota; class Cyanophyceae; order Aerosakkonematales; family Aerosakkonemataceae; genus Floridanema; species Floridanema aerugineum. The sequence continues at coordinate 23,629 of NZ_JBHFNQ010000047.1, read as the reverse complement.
TCAAGCAAAGCAGAATATACAATTCAAAAAGCGCGTCAGCTATTTGAGCGAGAAGCCAAAGTATTGTACCAAATTGATCATCCCCAAATCCCTAAATTTTTAGCTTGGTTTGCTGCCAATGAGCGGTTGTTTCTCGTACAAGAATATATTAATGGAAAAACTTACTCTCAAATTTTATCAGAACGTCAACAACAAGGTCAGCTATTTTCGGAAGCAGAAGTCACTCAATGGCTAAAAGATTTATTACCAGTTTTAGAATATTTGCATAAGCTCAATATTATTCATCGGGATATATCTTTAGAAAATATGATGCTTCCTCATAACAAATCTCAAGCTGTACTGATAGATTTTGGCTTAGTTAAAGAAGCAATTACTAAGATTGAATTTGGTGCAGGCAATACTCAACAACATTATTCCCAAGCTTCGATTGTGGGAAAATACGGTTATGCTCCACCAGAACAAATTCGTTTGGGACAATGCTATCCTTGTAGCGATATTTATGCTTTGGGTGTTTGCGCTGTAGTACTTTTGACAGGAAAAAAACCGGAATTATTAGTGGATGAATCTTTGGAGTGGCAGTGGCATTCTTACGTTAATATCAGTGACAGTCTGACTCAAATACTAGATAAAATGTTGGCGGAGAAACCCAAACAACGCTATCAATCAGCAAGAGAAGTTCTTACCGACATTGAGCCTTTAATTTTACCTCGAAGAACAAATGAAGCTTTGTCACTGAAAAAAGTAGAAATTAACATTAACAAAGCTCAGAAAGAGCGCGAGGTTATTGAAATCACTGAGTCAGAAGAGTTTAAGCTATTGGAGCAACGGGCGAATCAACTGAGAAAGAAAAGAGAAACTTCTGAATCTGAAGAGACAAAAATTTCTCAGGTCAATGATGCAGTAGAGGTTGTTTTTGAACCTCAAACAAAACCAAAAAGTTATGAGATTTGGCAGCCTGAATTTTTAGAGCATTGTCGTCAAGAATTAATTCGTTGTATGGGACCAATGGCTAGTTTGATTATCGAAGAAACTTTGGCTCAATCTCCACATTTAACGCCTGTGCAATTGGTGGAAGCACTGATAGCAGAAATTCCTAATCCTCAAAGAGCCGAAGATTTTAGAAAGCGTATTCAAATTTCTATTAAGCCTGAGAAAGTTCTCTCTTCTGAGAATCCTGTAAATACTCGCTCTGTTCTTTTGTACCCAAAATTTTTAGAACACTGTCAGCAAGAAATGAGCCTTTGTGTCGGGCCAATGGGTATGTTTGTATTAGAAGAGATTTTAGCTCAATTTCCTTATTTGACTCCTGTGGAACTAGTGGAAGCGTTAGCAGCGGAGATTCCTGACGCGAGGCGGGCTGAAGAGTTTAGAAAAAACATTAAAACTCATTTTCCAGCTTAGTCTCGTAGCCAAAGAAAACATAATCTCTCTTGATGGAAAAAGTAAATATATAATCCATCTTTGGACAGATGCGTGAATTTATTCAAGGTTTACGGTAATAGTTTTGTATTTTTGGAATTTTTAGCGGTAAGTTTTCTAACTGCTGCATAAAGCGATCGCAGTCGTACCCATTAGATAAGTAGAAGAGTTGGTTATTGCCAAATTCAATTTGCAAATGGCTGCATAAAACGATCGCACTCTTACCCATTAGATAAGTAAGAGAGTTGATTGACCGAAGTTTTGGTGACAATACAACTCGAAAAAACAAACTTACAGACTATAAAAGGAGAAAACATATCATGGAAAGCAACAATTCATTTATTCCAGATATGAAAAGAACCATAGTTGAGCCGAAAAGCGCAACCAACCAAGAATTAAACGAGTCAGAACTTGATGCGATCGCAGGTGGCTGTAGCAGCGTGACATCAGATACCTCAGATAAGACTACTGCTAGTGGCCTTCGTATTATAAACGCTGCTAACTCACCAGGGCTAGATTTTGATCCCTATGGCATTACTGGTCTTTTTCGGAAAATTGCTTAGCACCCCAGATTTTAAGCCTCAATTTGCCCAGCACCAGCATAAAGCGATCGCAATCGTACCCATTACATAAGTAGAAGAGTTGGTTGCCTGAAGTTTTGGTAGCAACGCACTTGGAAAAAAGAGATCGGATCTCAAAGGAAATCCGAATTATATCTACATAGGAGATTGAACAATGGTTGAAATTAAAGCACAGCTAATTAAATTAGCCTTACAAGACTCAGAGTTTCGTAATCGCTTGATTGTTGACCCCAAGGGGGCGATAGCAAAAGCAGGATTGGATGTTCCGACTGAAACCCAAATTACTGTGATGAAGGAAACACCAAATCATCACTATCTGGTGCTGCCACCTTTGGAACTCCTGGAAGGAAAATTGGAAGAAGACTTTTCACATGAACAGCTGAAAATCAATGAAGAAGTGCAAACGCCTGCAAGTTTTTCCTCTACAGATCCAACCGGACACATACTGGAAACTCAAGTTCAGTTGCTCACACGGATATTACGTGATTCAGAGTTTCGCAATCGTTTAATTGCCGATCCCAAGGGGGTGATGGCTGAAAAGGGATTGAATGTTCCTGCTGATGTTCAAGTCACTGTATTGCAGGAAACTCCAAGCCATTACTATCTGGTGCTGCCAGCCTTTGATTTCCCAGAATTAGAAGCTGGTAGAGAGTTGTCGGATGAAGAACTGGAATTTGTTGCAGGAGGAATGAGCAATGAAGCTTTCGACTTGCTAATGTCAACTGTTTCACTTGCGTCTGACATAGCAGCGGTAGCAAACCCATTTACTGCAATACCAGCCTTCTATTGCATGGTTTACGACGTAGGAGAGAGAGTGGCGCATTGGAAGAACGCACAAACGCCGAAGTAACTTCCTTAAAAGTTATATTCTCAAACACTGTATTTCTTTTAATTTGAGTTAGTGACAGCAATACATTATGTTGCCATTAACTCATTTTACTAGTAACTCTACTTTAATTTTGTGCCTTAATTATTCAGAATAATTGCGAATAAGCGAGATCTCTGGTTTTATAAATGCACTATTTAATAGTATGTATATAAGTGTTACAAACTCTACATATAAGGAATTTATCGAACTGAAATGAACACAGATCAAGTCTATATTTCTACAATTGACTTACATAGCATCGTTGCTAAAGCCAGCACCCTCTACGAACGGCTAAATGCAGAAATATTTTCACCGTCCCTTGAAGTTGATGAACAACTGATGCGATCTCGTCTTGATGATTGGTGTCAAACAGTTACCAAAGGAAATTTTCAGCGTTTTCAGCAATACCTGGATTGGGATGGATTGACCTTAGAAACAGCTAAACAGGCGATCGCTCCTGTTTACTTACTACAGGATGCTCCCTTACCTAATTGGGCAAAAACGCTCAGTGCAGTTCTCCAGATAATCCCTGCAACTCTTGTATCGGAAACAAATGAAAAAACTACGGCAATACGCCGTTTCTTAAGTTTGCACATACCTCTACCTTTTGAAGAAATAATTACTCCATTTGTCATTTTTGCTCAAAAAGAATTAGCTATAAAGGCAGGAGATTCTTACCATAAATTAACGGATGAAGCTCACGCCGTCTGCGAACGTGCTTTACTTTGTCAGCTAATAGATATAGCTGCACAACCATTACAGCTAACTTTTTACAATTGGCAAATTGCTCATCAATCTTCTTTCGCCCGTTTTGTCACCCTAACTCAAGAGCAGGAAAGCAAAAGTTTTTATCTTCAGTTTATCCAGGAAATGTTGCAATGTAAACTAGTTGCTTTTTTTCTAGAATATGCTGCTTTAGCAAGATTGCTAGCTACTGCAACAGAGCTTTGGGTACAATCTCAATACGAATTTCTTCAGCAATTAAATGCCGACTGGTCAAAGATTGAGGCTACCTTTAGCAACGGTGTTTCCCTCAATCAAGTTACAAATATAAGACCTCTTTTATCAGACCCTCATCAAGGTAGACGTTCTGTAATAGCACTTCAGATCGATTCAAACCTACGTTTAGTATATAAACCCAAGCATTTAGGTATTGAGCAAGCGTATAATCAACTCTTGCAATGGTTAAATGAACAAGGTTGCCCTCTACCTCTAAAAACCTTACAAGTAGTTAGCAGCCACACTAATGGCTGGGTGGAGTTCGTCGAACCATTACCCTGTGAAAATACCGCCCAACTAGAACGCCATTATCGACGGGCAGGGATGTTACTCTGCCTAGTTTATCTACTGGAAGCCACCGATTGCCACTTTGAAAATCTTATTGCCAACGGTGAACATCTAGTTCTAATTGATGCTGAAACTCTAATGCAGCATCGGCCTAAGATAGAATTGCAGCAAGGTACACAATCGGCTCAACAAATAGCATTCAATCAGGTTAACAATTCTGTCTGTCGTACTGCCCTACTCCCTCGTTGGCAATTGAATGCTAACTCTGACTTTGATTTAAGTGGGTTAGGTAGCCATGCTCAACAGACTATACTTTATCAAGGGCTTCAGTGGTCTAGCATCAATACAGATCGAATGGCGTTAAAGCTTCAACAGATCCCAATTCCTTCATCTTCGGATAATGTACCGACTGTAAACGGACAGCCTGCCAATTTATCTGACTGGATTGAAGTAATAGCAGAAGGATTTGAACAAATGTACCGCTTTATGCTGGATAAACAGGAGGCTCTACTTTTCCAGGATAGTCCCCTATGGGCAATGGCAAAACATCCCGTCCGCTTTGTATTTCGCCCTACGATCACTTATTTCAAAATTTTGAATAAGTTGAATCATCCGAAGTATTTACGGGATGGAATCGATCGCAGTATCGAACTAGAGATCCTCAAACGGGCAGCATCTGGAGCGACTAAAAAGCCTAAATTCTGGTCACTTTTCCAGGCCGAGCGACAACAGATGGAACAGTTAGATATTCCCTTCTTCCCAATTTCTCCTGAAACAGATGCGCTGGAGTTGTCGCCGGACAATCGAGTTGAGGAATTTTTTCAATGTCCGAGTTTTCAGTCGGTGATAGAGCGTATTAAGACATTGGGCGAAGCGGATTTGGCAATGCAAATTCAGTTTATTAAAGCGACTTTGTACCTGCGGATGATTCCCGCTCAAGAGTTTATCGCACCTGAAAAACTAGCCTCTGATGCCTCCATACATCTCCAGAAAGAGCATAAAATAATCCTAGATGAAAAAGCTTTGGTTGCTGAGGTGATATCTATTGCCCAAAGATTACGAGAACGAGCAATTTATGCGCCTGATGGCAGTGTAACCTGGCTCGCTCCCCAGTTTTCTACTCGCCAAGAGCGATGCGAGTTTCAACCAACTGCTTTCACTCTTTATAATGGCAAATTAGGAATAGCATTGTTTCTGGGAGCAGTAGAGCATATCAGAGCAGATGGAGAATTTCGCCAATTATGTTTAAGTGCTTTGCAAGAGTTTCGTCAGACTATACCCCGCTCTGAACAGGAAAAGCACAAACTCCCTTCCGACCTAAATCTTGGTATGGAAGTTGGAGTAGGAGGATCGATTTACAGCTTAACTCGAATCAGCCAATTTCTGGCTGAAGACAGTTTGTTGGTGGATGCTGTTTATCTGGCAAGGATGGTCACACCAAAGGTAATTGCAAGCGATCGGCAGTTAGATATCCTGGGTGGTTCAGCAGGAGCAATTCTTGGTTTACTAGGATTGTACCGAATTGTTCAAGATTCAACTATTTTGGACTCTGCCGTTGCTTGCGGTCGTTATTTATTAGAGCAGAGTGTCATAACTTCTCAAGGCAGAGCTTGGAAAAGCCTAGATGGTAGATTATTAACAGGCTTTTCTCACGGAGCAGCTGGAATTGCCTACGCTCTGCTGAAGCTAGCACAAGTCACAAATGATACTAAATTCCAACAAGCTGCACAAGAAGCTATCTCCTATGAACAGAGCGTCTTTTTGCCAGAAGTAGGTAACTGGCCAGATCTAAGAGATTTCTCTAAATTCCTTCAAGCTACAGGCAGATCCGAACTTCCTCCACTCATGTCCAGTTGGTGTCATGGTGCAACTGGGATCGGCTTAGCCCGCCTTGCGGGGTTGGAGATATTAGAAACCGAAGCAATTCATCAAGATATCCAAGTAGCCATTCAAACTACCCAAAAGCAACTAACCCAGAGACAGGGGATAGTAGACCAGCTATGCTGTGGCACTATGGGACAAATTGAATTGCTGCTATGTGCCGCCCACCGACTTGGCAGACCTGAATTATTGGCAAACGCTAAAGTCTATGCTTCACAAGTCGTGTGGCAGGCAAGGCAGAAAGGATATTATCTTGAACCTGCTTTGCACTCAAGTGTATACGTTCCTGGCTTTTTCCGGGGCGAGGCTGGTATCGGCTATACTCTGCTGCGCTTGAGTTATCCAGACCAACTGCCTTCAGTTCTTCTCTGGGAATAATCAGACGAGATTGCTCACGGGCAATAGGATCTTTCAGAATTGAAATAATTTTCAATTTGATGAAGTGAATAAGGGTTTTAAGGTAAAGGGAAGAAATGTTTTTTCCCTTTGCTTATGTCCTTTAACTTTTTTGTTCTACTTTATCTCAGCAACATTCGGCTCTGGTAGACAAGGAAAATCCTGATTAAGAGCCTCCTATCGAAAGTGACGTATTTTGAGGAAAGTTTTCTATGTTCAAAGCACTTTATCTTTTGCAAACATCTACCGATATGAATGATGCTATGCCATTTAGCGTTGGTTTAGTTGTCATTTGCTTAATGGTGCTGCTTTTACTGTGGTTGCCCGATATAATCAAAAAACAATAAAAAATTTGTAGCAGTTGTTAAATTATAATACTTCGCGCTGGTGTATCCACAATTATTTAATTTGCTGCTTGGTGGGTATTAAATACCTAATTAAGCAGTTTTTTCTAATTCCTATTTTCGCTTTCTGCTACCAATATTCTACCCGGGCGAAGCGCTATAATTAGTAAAATTCTACTATTTTATGGGGAAGTTTAATATTTTCTAATCAACAAAAGGCTGGACATTAGTAAATTATATCTCCAGCCTTTTGTTATTTAGAGAAAAAATTATTTTATATGTCACTCCAATTGTCGTGCTGACAATCGAGCAAATAATCCTTTTTGATTCACCAATTCCTCAAATGTGCCAACCTCTATCAAACGACCCAATTCAATTACATAAATCCGATCAGCATTGCGAATCGTACTCAGTCGGTGAGCAATAACTACTCTGGTAGCATTCAACTTATCTAAACTTTCAGTAACGATCGCTTGCGTGTGATTATCCAAAGCGCTGGTAGCTTCATCCATCAATACGATTTTTGGTTTCAAAACCATAGCACGAGCAATTAATAATCTCTGTCTTTGCCCTCCAGAAAGATTCGTACCACCTTCACTAATAACAGTGTGCATTCCCATCGGCATTTGCTCGATATCAGCAGCTAATCCTGCCATTCGTGCTGCTTCCCAAGCTTCATCAATAGTCACTAACGCGCCGCAGGTGATATTGTCAAACATTGAACCAGAGTTAATTCGACCATTTTGTAACACCACTCCTAACTGCCGTCGAACGGCTTGAACATCTAGCCCTGCTAAATCTTGACCATCATAATAAATGGTGCCGCTTGCAGGTGTTTCAAATCCCAACAACAGACGAAATAAGGTTGATTTCCCGCTTCCTGATGGGCCAACAATTGCGATAAATTCTCCTGGTTCTGCATGAATACTGACATCATCTAAAATTAAAGACCCGTCTTTCCTGTAACGAAAAATAACGCGATCGATAACTATTTTGCCTTTTAAGCGACCGGGATCGGCTTTTGTTGAGTCAGATTCTGGCGTTCCCTGTAAAATCGGTTTAGCTCTTTCCCATAGAGGCACGATTCCTAAAATATCCGTCAGGGTATTACTTAGGTCAGTTATACCAGAAATAAAAGTTCCAAAAGCTGAATTGAAAGCCAGAAATGTACCCATGTTCAGTCCGATGCCACCACCTGCTTGAGCCGTTTGCATGGACACCACAGCAAACCAGAAGATTAGTATAGAACTTATTAAAGGCAATGCCTCATTAAATACCGCCACGCTGTCATCAATTCGTTTGATATCAGCCTTAAGTTTGATACGTTGACTGTACTTTTTCGCCCAAGCTGCAAATGCTAGTCCTTCTGCTGCCGCTACTCGTAACTTTGATACTCCGTTAATTAATTCTACCGTCAGGCCGTTAATTTCTCCATCGGTTGTTTCTTGCTGTCGATTTTTACGAATCAAGAGCGTGCTTGATGTTACTGTTACAATTACTGCTACCAAAGTTAACCCTATTCCCACTAATGCAAGTTGCCCACTATATAAAAACATTAGTACCAGGTTTAACAGGGAAAAAATTGCACTTAAAAGGGTGCGTTGCGTTGCACCACTAAGGAGAGAGCGGATTTGACTCACTGCCATTAAACGAGTCAGTAAGTCGCCTGATAAGTAGCTGCGAAAAAAAGCTGGTTTTAAATTGAGCAGTCGATCCCAAACGGCAGGCTGTAAGGCACCATCAGCAGCATTTTCTACTCGCAATGAAAGAATTGCTTGTGCCATACCAAAGGCAGATTTACCAATAGCGGTGGCAACTAAAACTAATCCAATTTGCCATAATAAAAGGCGATTACTATCAGGAATCGCATCGTTTACTAAAATAGCTGTTGCTTGGGGTGTCACCATCCCTAATAATGTTCCAATGATTCCCAAAGCAACGATCGCAATAATATTTTTTTCGTAACCTTTTGTGCCAAATCGAAACAATTCAACAGCGTGGCGAACGAATGACGGTAACGGTCGATAAAACATGAAACTCTCTGGTGAGAGTGTCTGCGCCACTGCTTTTGTTACTCGCGTTCTAGTTCGTTCAACTGGATCGAATAAAACATAACGATCGCCTTTTTCTGGTAATAACGCAACTGGCTTTTTATCCGAGTTAGTATAAGCTAATAAAGGGCCATATTCCCGTTTCCACCAATCTCCTACTAGTAAAACGCGACGAGTCCGAAATTGAGAAGCACGAGCGATCGCTTCCAACGGCTCTTTTACCCGACTGAGGTCTTCAGATTTCGCCGGAGGATTGATTGTAATTCCCATTGCTCGACCTACCGCACCAGCTGCAATTAACAGTGGTGTTCCTTCTAGAAAAAGTTCGGCTGGTCGAGGATGCAACACCCCAGTTAACTCTCCCAAGGCAGTTTCCCTGACTTGGCGGTTAAGATCTTCGCGCTCTTTAAATTTGCGAAATTGTTCTTCTTTTTTCTGGATTTCTCGTAAGTTTAAATACTGTAATAAAAATTCATGAAATTGAGTGATTGTTGCTGGGGAAATCTCTGCAAAATTTTGCCTTGAGCTATCAATTTGAAAATGCCTAATTCCTAGCTGTAACTCTACTTGTTCTTTTGCTAGAATCCACATTCTAGATCCCAGAGGAAATATTGGAGAAGCTGGGTTTAGTTTAAGTTCTTCAATACCCATCCAATAAACTTCACCCTGTTGTAACTTTATCCAAGCGATCGTTTCTGGGGGTGAGCGCCATGCTTGACCCTTTTGCAAAGACAGATATTGCGAAGTATCTGCTATCAACATATTATCTGGTGTGGTTAGTCTTTGTGTTAACAGCCAATCTCCCCAATGGTGTATCCAAGTTGATAAAATAGCCATATCAGAGCGATCGCCCGCTCTAATTTGAGCAATTAAATCATCAATATTCACAGGGATTAATTCTGTTTCTTCCAGAGCTACCGCTAGAATACCCCGTCGATTTTTGGGAGTTGCACCAAATAATGCTTCTCCTGCATTAACACCAAACAAATATCTACGGTTACCTTTTGGTTCTTTGCCTTCAAAAAGAGTGGTAAACACGGCTAAAGAACCAGATTGAACTATCCATATTGTTTGCGGATCGTTCAACAATAATAGTTCATTTCCTTTGATTCGATTTACTTTTTGAATTAAATTAACCATCGCTTTTCCTCATCCTTCCATAGTGCCAATTAAACTAGCGTAAGTTCCTTCTTGTTGGCGTAATTCTTCGTGGGTTCCGCGCTGAACAACCTTGCCTCTTTCTAAGACAATAATTTCATCGCAATCGCGAATCGTACTGAGGCGGTGAGCAACTACAATGCAAGAACAACCACGTCGTCGCAAGTTGCGATCGATAATTAATTCAGTTTCCGCATCTAAGGCGCTAGTTGCTTCATCTAACACCAAAACTGCCGGATTTTTCACTAAAGCTCTAGCAATTTCTAAACGTTGTCTTTGTCCGCCACTCATGTTCATCCCACCTTCACTTAAAACAGCATCATATCCCCCCGGCATATTTAAAATGAGGTCGTGAATAGCTGCATCTAAGCAAGCTTGAACTAAATCTGCTTCCGGTACAGTTGCATCCCAAAGTGTTAGATTTTCCCGCACTGTTCCAGCAAATAGAAATATATCTTGTTCGACCATTGCCAGTGAATTAGCGAGAATAGAACGGGGATAATTTGAGCGCGGAATACCATCAAACAAAATTTGTCCCGACCAAGGTGTATAGAGTCCTGTTACCAACTTTGCAACGGTAGATTTCCCAGAACCACTACCACCTACTAACGCTACTCTTTGACCTGGTTTTAAACTTAAACTCAAATTTTCAATCAAGGGTGAATCTAAACGACTGTAGCCAAAAGTTACATTACGTAATTCAACATAACCGTTGAGTTGAAAGGAGTCTTGACTAATAGAAAATAATTGGCGATTGGGAACTTCCCCTGCATCATCTTTCTTATCTACTTCCGAATCAACGGGGTTTTGCAACACATCATCAAGTCGATTTAAATCTGCCTCTAATTCCTGCAAGGTACTGCCAAAATTAACAAGATTGTTAACTGGTCTCAAAAATTCACCCGTTAAAGTTTGATATGCGACCAACATCCCAATACTCAAGCTGCCATTCATCACTCGTAAGCCACCAATAATTAAGATACAGGCAGTAGCCAAAGCTGTTAAAAATGTTGGTAATATTGATAGCATTTGAGTGGGTAATGCTAACTCTTGTTGGGCGTTAAGCATCTTGGCATAGTACCCGGCAAACTTAGAAAATAAGTCAAATTCTAAACCACTAGCTTTGACGGTTTCAATTGATTGAATGCCTCCAACTGCCACACCGCCAACTTTTCCACTTTCTTGTGCGAGTCTGGTGTTTGTATCGACGCGACTGCGGGATAAAGATTGCAAAGCGAAGAAGTTTAAGGCTGCAAAAAGAATTGCTACGCTAGTCAACACCCAGTCATAAAGCAACATAATTGCAGCATAAAAAATTATCATTACAGAATCGATTACCGTAGTTGCTAATCTTCCCGATAAAATATCTGCAACTTTGTCATTCAATTGACTACGGCTGCTAATTTCCCCAGCAAATCTTTGGGCATAAAATCCTACTGGTAAGCGCAAAGTATGCCAAAGAAATTGTCCTGACATAGAAACAGAAAGTTTAAGTAAAAGTCGCCGCAAATAAAACAGTCGTAACTTAGCTAGTAAGCCTTGGGAAATGGCAGCAAATAACATTACCAGTATCAGTGGACGCAGCCAATCAATTCGGTTTTCAACCAGGATTTCATCAACGAAAACTTGACTAAATGCTGGGATAGCTAAACGGGGAATTGTGAGTAGTAATCCTGCGATTAAACAATATGCGATCGCCCAGCCAGAACTTTTCAGCCGTAAACTTAAAGTCCGAATAATACTTTGTTTTTTACCAAGCTTTTGAAACTGTGCCCCTCGTTCAAAAATTAGGACAACTCCCGTATAAGCTTGTCTAAATTCTTCCAGGGAAACAGTTCTCCTGCCTGAAGCCGGATCGTTGAGATAAACGCGATTTTTACTGAAACCTTCTACTACTAAAAAGTGGTTAAAATTCCAGAAAACGATATAGGGAGGAAAAACAGTTTTCAGTTCTTCAAAAGGCTTTTTAAATCCTTTGGCTTCCAAGTTATAAAGTCGGGCAGCTTTCAAAACATTAGAAGCTTTGCTGCCATCTCGTGAAACCCCACACTCTCGCCGCAGTTCGGCTAAAGGTACAATTCGACCGTAATAACTGAGGATAATTCCTAAAGACGCAGCACCACATTCGACGGCTTCCATTTGTAGTACTACGGGAGTACGAACGCGGCTAGATCGGTGTTTTGATGGTAATTTAATGAAGCCTAAAGTCATGGTATTTTTGATTTTTGATTTTGTATTTTGTATTAAAGCTCTAATATTTGGAGAATTTAATTTTTTTGTATTAAAAATTACCAATTAACCGAGCTTTTTTTAGGCATTTTAATGAATACCTGTCAAAGATCTAAAGATAGGAATCACGTAAGAGATAGGTGCTAATTCTCCGATTTGTACTCGGATTTGTGTAGTAGTACCAGAGGAAATTTTTAACGAAGGCCCATTAGAAGAAGACCATTTGTAGCCGCTAAAAGTATTTGAATCCTTTTCTAATTCCACAAAAATTTGTACTAAAGCACCGCTTTTGGATACGCCTTCAGCGAGGGTATTTGCTAACTGTTCATTCCCAATAATTGTCGATATATCTTGGCTGGTGACCGGGAAAGGAGAAACTTGCGTTACTTTGCCAACAATACCACCATAGCGTTCGCGTTTAACTATACTGGGAGTAACTTGTACAGTCATTCCAGGTTTAATTTGCTTGCCATCTTTGTCTGCTAAATAAACTAAACTGATCATTTTGGCATTTGGATCTTCTGCTTCCAATGTCCCCAGACGCATCCCCGGATTAAGAACTTGACCCCGAGCAACGCTAACTTCTAAAATTCGACCATCATATTGGCTAATAATTCTGCTTTCGCCTGATAATTGTAGTTCTAGCTGGGCAATTTTGCGTTTTACTTCTTGAAGTTGATTAGTTTGGTTAAGCGATCGTTCTAAATCTTGTTGAGTTAGTTTTGCTGCTTGAGCTTCTAGGTTTTTAATTTTGGTTTTTATTTCATCAATTTTGTTAAGGTTTTGCAAGTAATCTCTTTCAGTATTAGTTTTTTGAACTTCAATTTCTTGGATATTATTTCTGATCTCGTTTACCTTATTAAGATTTTGGAAATAGTCTCGTTCGCTATTAGTTTTTTGTACGTCTAGTTCTTTCAATTGGCTTTCGATATCGGATACTTGTGTTTGAGCATCTAATACTTCCCGTTTGGCTTGGAGAAGTACATCCTGGCTAATTGCCCTTTCCTGCTCAAAAAGACGATTTCGAGTTTCAAAACGCTGTTGTAAAGTCTGCAATAGGTTCTCAATTTGTTGCTTACGCTGGATAAGACTTTGGCGTTTTTCTGCGATCGCTACCAGAGTTTGTTGCCGCAGTAATGGTGTAATCTTTTCTCGTCGCAGACTTTCTTCAAGACTTTGGCGTTTTTGTTCTAGTGCTGCTAAAGTCTTTTGGTGCAATATCGGTGTTACTGATTCTCGATTCAAAGTTTCTTCCAGGTCTTTTTGTTGTTGCATTAACGTTTTTAATTCAAGTTCTATCTGCTGCTTTTGTAATTTATTAGTATCTTGATTTTGTACTTGCAATTCGGCTAATTTTGCCTTTTCTAACTCTAGTTGCTTTTTGATATCGTATTTATCGATGATGCCGATTTCTTGACCTTTTTTGATAACATCACCAGGTTGAATATTTAGCTTCATTAATTGACCATTACTAGGTGCTTGAAATTGTACTACACGACGAGGTTGAATTAACACGCCTTGACCGTTTACACTAACTGGAATTCGTCCTACTACACTCCAAGTTCCAGCTACAGTAACTAAAAGACCAATTGTACTTAGAGGCAACCAAGCTTTTGGACTGACCACTTGCATCATTTGGTCGAGTCTTTCTGGAGAAGATAAACGTTCTATGGCTTCTTGACTAAAAATTTGATTGCTTTTTGTTGGCATATACTAATCCTTTTTTACAACTTCAAAAATTTTCTCTGCATTTTAAGCAATAAACTAAACAAGACACTATCCTATTCTCGTAGATGTGGCGTAATGTTACCAGAATCGAGTTTTTTTGAACTATCTGACTTGCGGCTTTTAATTCTATACTGTTCAAACTTTTCAATTGCCATTACCAAACTCATTTTCATACGTGTAAATGCTTCTACTAAACTTCCGATTTCATCATTAGATTCTTTCTCAAAGTCGGCCTCCATGTTACCAGTACTCACGGCTTCTGCAACTTTAACAATCTTTTTTATTGACCTAATAATACTTCGTCTTAGCCAAAGATTAATTATTAAGATAATAAAAATCAAAATTACAGCTATAATTCCCCAAAGACTAACAAATAATAAAGCATAGTCTTGGGCTGTTTCTCTAATTGGTATAGAGACAATTTGAGTACCAACTATCTCATTAGCATTGTTGGCTAATTTGGATTTTGCTAATGTTAATGGACGTGCAATATAAAAAAAATACTCGTTATTCATAGAATGAAAGCCTTCTAGTTGCTTAACCTCTCTGCTTTGACGAAAATTTTCTACAATATTTCTTTCAAATTTATCTGCATTGTCTTGAGTATTATTAGGATTAAGTATTACATTTTTATAAAAAAAGTTATTATAAAATTCGTCAGATTGGCGTAATCTCTCGAATACTCTGCCTGCTGCATAACTAGGAACAGTTTGTGGCAAAACTTCCTTGTTTTTTAAACGTTGCTGAACCTGTGGTTTTACTTCCTTAGTTGTATAATATTGAACAGCATCCAACGAGTTCATAATTAACAAAGCTTTAGAAAGAGTTTGTTTATAAGCTTCATAACTTATCAAAGTAGCCAAAGTTACCCCACTTAAAGCCATGCCTAAACAAAAAATAAAAAATAGCGTGATATTCAGTTTTTTGGCTAAAGTAGATTTTTTAGGTTGTGATGATTGGTTCATTGCCATAAAATAGTTTTCTGAGTAGAAGTAAAAAAGATTGTTAATGCGATCGCCAAAATGCCTGTTTTAACAGACAATCTTTTGAGCAATTTTCTCCACTGCCTGACTTACGGGATGCTCAGGATATTTAAGACAGAAAATGCTGCTGCTAGCAAGTTTCAGCATATCCTCTGATTCAGGAAGTATACCTACAACTGGAGCTTTGTAAGTTTGTTCAACTTGCTGGCGAAGATCCTCAAAGTCATATTCTTTAAGTACTTTATTAATTATTAATAGTAACTTAGTTACTTTAAGTTTCCGTGCTACATCTACAGTGACAGCAGTACCCTGAAAATCTTGCTGGTCAGGTCGAAGTATGAACAAAACAATATCAGAAGTTGTTAGAGATATTAGAGTTTCTTGATTTAGACCAGGATGGGTATCAATAAACAAGTAGTCAAGATTGAGATCTTTGATTAAACTTTGAAAACCATCTAACAGTAATTCAACGTTAAAACGTTCGCGCAATATACGGGAAATATCGTTTACTTTAATACTAGAAGGAATTAAATAGATACTGCTATTAGCATTCGCTTGCTCTTTGAGTACAGAAGTGACATCATAGGCAGCATCTGCGATCGCACAACGACCCCACAGAAAGTCATTCAACGTGCGATCGATCTTTTCTGGATTGAGTCCAAATAAAATATGAATGCCAGGGGATTGGATATCAGCATCAACAATGCCCACCCGATAACCTCTGCGGGCAATAGCAGTGGCAATGTTTGCGGTTGAGTTGGATTTGCCAGTACCGCCTCGATAGGAGTGAATAGAAACAATTTTGCACATAATCAACGCTTCCCTGAGAATTTATAGTTATTTGGGTTCACTCTCCTCTATTTATCTAATGGGTGAAGCATGAGTTGATTTATGCAGCGAGTGAGAAAGTTTCACCTAAAAATCAGCAGAAACAATTCAAAGACCTACAGCTTTATAGTTTTCATTAGTTACGCATCTATCTATAGATAGGTTTACTGAACACGATTGACTAAAGGGCAAACGTCTCTCATAAATCCGGCGATAATTTTTTCTAATCAACCAAAGATGGGAATTTCAGGCTCAACTTGCCCAACATCTGCATAAACCGATCCAAGTTTTACCCATGAGTAAATAGAAGGATTGATTAACTGATCAACAACAGCGAACTCACTCAACCGATTTTAGATTTTAGATTTTAGATTTTAGATTTACTGCACCCATTGCAAAAAACATAACATCACTCATGAAGTTGCTAACCAATAAAGTTGCCCAAGTTACCAAAAAGGTTTCCCTCCGAACTTTGCTTATAGTTCCCTTTCTCATCCAAATATCAGTAGCAGTTGGGTTGACGGGATGGCTTTCATTACGGAACGGAGAAAAGGCAGTTAATGATATTGCCGATCAACTGCGTAACGAAGTTAAGAATCGCATCCAAGAACACCTCACAGTTTATTTAGAAACAGCAAAGAAAATTAATCGGATTAATGCAGCTGCGGTGATTCGCGGTCAACTTAATATTGAAGGTCACTTAAACGAACGTTACTTGTGGCAGCAAGGTCAAGTTTTTAATTCAGTAAGTGCGATTTATCTTGGTTCTCCACAGGCAGGAGAAATTTTGGAAATTGAGCGGTCCGGCGATCAATCTTTATGGAGGTTAATAATTGCTAATGAGACTACAGGTTCTTTGATGTATTTTTATAGCACTGATAGTGAGGGAAATCGAGCTAATTTGCTTAAAGTGGATACCAGAAAGTATGATGCCCGAATTCGACCTTGGTATAACAATGCTGTGACAGCAGGTAAAAACGTATGGAATGAGATTTACATAGGGTTTTCTAGTAAAAAGCTTTTGCTCACAAATAGCCAACCTGCCTATGACCTAAATGGAAATCTTATAGCTGTATGTGCTGTTAATCTTTATGTTGAAGACATCAGCAAATTTTTGAGACAAATAGAAGCTGTGCGATCGGGGAAAATCTATATAGTCGATCGCTCTGGACTGCTGGTAGCCAATTCAACTTTAGAGCAGCCATTTATTTTTAATAGCAATCGAGAACCGGAACGCATTAAAGCATTAAATAGTAGCGATGCTTTGATTCGTTCTGCGACCCAGTATTTGACCGAACATTTTGGCAATTTCAGTCAAATTAAGGAAGCACAGCAGCTGGAATTCACAGTGGATGGGAAGCGACAATTTTTGGAAGTTTTCCCGTTTCAGGACGAACAAGGCTTAGATTGGCTAACTGTTATAGTCGTTCCCGAATCTGCCTTTATGGAGCGAATTAACGCCAATACCAGTGCTACAATCCTGTTGTGTTTGGCAGCCTTAGCTGTAGCAACGGTGTTAGGAATACTTTCTTCTCGGTGGATTATTCAGCCTATTTTAGTTTTGAGTAAAGCATCGGAAGTAATTTCCCAAGGAGAATTAACTCCACAAGCAGCAGACAAGACTTATGACTGCGATCGCTTAAAAGTAGTAGCACAAAGAGGTGATGAATTAGGGCAACTTGGGCGAGTATTCCAGCAGATGGCTGAACAAGTAAAAGCTCGTGAACAAACTCTTACTCATCAGGTAAAGCAGTTGCGAATTGAAATTGACCAGGTTAAGCGAGCGCGTCAAGTAAATGAAATTACTCAAAGTGACTATTTTCAAGAATTGGAGGCACAAATCACAATTCAGCGATTGAGTGAAGATAACAATCCCAATGGAAAAGCTAAATCCTAGCTAGGCATGGGGATGGAAATTGTTATGTACAAATCAATTGCACACACTGTACCCATTAGTTTCTTCATTGTAGTGGCTCTTATCAAACCCTTTTTCTAAATTTTTTAATAGCAACTTGTGCGATCTCTGCATAATTCAACCAAAGCTCAACCCATTAGATAGATAGAAAGAAACCAACTTAACTTTTGACCGACTTAGACATAGACGCAAATCCTTTTAATGTTTAGTTTCCAAATCTTGCAGCAGTAATAATTATGTCAAAAATTGTCTCAATTCACTCTTATAGAGGCGGCACTGGCAAATCAAACTCAACAGCCAATATTGCTGTAGCCGTTGCCCGTAAAGGCAATCGGGTTGGCATTATTGACACCGACATCCAATCACCAGGCATTCACATTTTATTTGGACTTGACGAAGAACAAATGGAACGCACTCTCAATGATTTTCTTTGGGGTCGTTGTGCGCTTGCCGATGCTGCCTATGATGTCACTTCTGTACTCAAAGACCAAGCATCTGCTCGTAGTCGTATTTACTTAATTCCCTCAAGTGTGAAATTGAATGATATTTCTCGTGTATTACGAGAACGATTCGACGTTCAGCTACTATTACAAGGCTTTAAAGAGTTAATCAACAGTCTCAATCTCGACTATCTGTTTATTGACACCCATCCTGGTCTTAACCAAGAGACTCTAATCTCACTAACAACCTCTGATATTGTTTTATTCATACTCCGACCCGATCAGCAAGATTTTCAGGGTACTGCCGTAAGTGTAGATGTAGCACGCAGGTTAAAGGTACCCAAGTTACTATTAGTAGTCAATAAAGCGCTAACAGAATACAACTTCGACGATCTGCGTCAGCAAATTGAACAAACTTACGAAGTTCCGGTTGCAAGTATCATTCCTGAATCCAATGATATGCTTCGGCTTGCTAGTACGGGCATCTTTTGCCTCAATTATCCGAATCACGCTATTAGTCAGGCGATCGAGAAAGTTTCCAAACACATTATAGGTTAAGAAAACCTCAATTCTTGAGAACACCATAATCAGGTTGATATTGGGGAAAAACTATAGAACCTACACAAAAAAACCTTATGTTTCCAAATTTGAACCAGCAATTAGCTACTAAATATATGGCGAAAATAGCACCGGATAGTCAAGATACTCATCCTACAACAGTTAACTTTTCTGGTGGGGTAGGAAACCTGAAAACTCGCACAAATGTTCTCATAGACTTGGGCGCTAGCGACTTTGAAATTAAAGAATTGCTTGCTTACAACCAAAATATGTTCGATCGCAACAACTTTAAGTTTCCCCAAACCTTTCCACCAACCCCAGAACCCCATGTCGCTATTTGGGAACAATACGCAGCCGAAGCCGAAATAGTTGGAGCTTATGCTGTCTTGAAACAGCGCTTGGTACAGTTTCAATTTCCCATACTTGCTGGCATTAGTGAAACTGAAGAATATCGCGCTGCCACTCGTAAAGGAAAGTCAGTTGATGGTATGGCAAACGCCACTGGATTAATTCTTATCGAACCCGAAAAATTACAAATTTGTATACATCAATCTCTTGCTGGCGCTATTCCAGCGTTAATTGCTGGCAACCGTAATGATTTTGTCACTTTGGTGCAAGCACTTACTAAACGCAATGAACCACAACCAATACCCAATTCTATGGGAGCTTGTATTGTGAGTGGTTATAACAATTGGAATCGCATCCATCAATATCAGAAGCAGTGGGTTACTCAACAAAGTAAATACTCTGATAATGACTGGGCTGTTGAATTTAAACGCTTGATTTCTTGCCAAGAATTGTATCAGGACAAATTTATTATTCTTAGTTCTGGTTCCTATAGCAATGTTGCAGCAAGTGAACTGGGATTGGCTAATGATGGGTGGGAGCAACTTTCCTTTAAAATTCGCTTGGAACATGAATGCACCCATTATTTTACTCGTCGCTTCTTTGGATTAATGCGGAATAATCTTTTTGATGAGCTAATTGCTGATTACAGAGGTATTGTTGCTGCCTTGGGGTACTACCGAGCCGATTGGTTCCTACATTTTCTTGGGTTAGAATCATTTCCAACTTACCGCGAAGGTGGCAGGTTACAAAACTATAAAGGTGAATCTTCTTTGTCGAAAGGTGCCTTTAAAATTTTACAGACACTGGTGAAAAGATCAGCAGAGAACATTGAGAACTTCGATAAAAAGTATTCAGGGCAACTAAGAGGCTTAGCAGGACAAGTTTCTGTGCTGGTAGCTTTAACAACCTTGACTTTAGAAGAATTAGCCTCTGAGTCAGGTAATGCACTACTAGAAGTTGCCTACCTTAGCCAACGTCAGCTGTTATTCTGCGATTGAATCAGTTACCAGTTAAAAATCACGTACAAGCTAATTGCAACAAAACCATAACACCAGTTCTAATCAAGGTTACTATGTTCAGAAAAATTCAACTGCTTTTAGAACATTTATTGAAAAAGAATGCTGAAGTTCTGCCGATTAAACAGCAGAATGATGATACTTTCATACAATCGATTAAACAACCGAACTCGAATGTTAATTTTGCAAAAATTCCAAATAATAATAATGAAATTTTGCTCAAAGAATTGAGTAATAGTGACATTAATTGGATATTTGCAAATGGTTATCAACAGCAAATTATTTCTGGCAGTGTTCTGATTAGGCAGCAAAGTCAAGTTGACAGTTTATACATTGTTATGAAAGGAACTTTCAGTGCCAGCATTAAAAGAAATCAACACAGTACTTTAGCTAGCGTATTTGCTGCACTTGAAGATAATGATGACTTACAGCAGGAAATTGCCCATTTCTCAACTAGCGAAGTGTTTGGGGAAACGTCTTTTCTGAATATCAGTACTTCAGCTATTACTGTAAAGGCACTAGAAAATTCGGTTGTTCTCACTTTACCACGTCAAAAATTGTTAACAAAATTACAGGAAGATTTAGATTTTGCTTCTCGATTTTATCGAGTGATCGCAATTATCTTATGGGAGCGCTTTGAATATTTGGTCAAACAGTTTGTTCATCGCCAAAATTTGCAAATTAGATCCCTGCAAGATATTCCCTTGATCTTTGGAGAATTGAGCGACAGCGACGTTGAATGGATGATTGAATACAGTCAAATTGAAGAATTTACCCAAGGTACTGTTTTAATCCAAGCGGGTCGATCGGTGGAAAACCTTTATCTACTACTACAAGGCAGCGTATCAGTTTTCTTTAAAGAATCTAAAACTAACGCTCTTAGTAGCGTTTTTGCAAGTCTGGAAAATAAGGATCAAACTGACGAGTTACCTGGATATGAAATTGCTCAACTGATAAGGGGGGAACTTATTGGCGAAATGGCTCTGCTCGATGGTCGTTTGCCAGCCTATAACTTTAAAGCTTTGGAAGATTTACGAGTTTTGGTGATTCCCAGACAACTATTATCCATTAAACTCTTACAAAACCCTAGTATGGGCAATCGCTTCTATCGAGTGATTGCTATGCTACTTCTAGCTAGACTCCAAGCGCTAATTAGCCGTTTAATATATGACACAAGCAGCTATCAAATAGGACAAACATTATTGCAAGATTTGGGATACGAAAATGAAATTAATTTGGAAACTATGGACAAGATCAGTCTGGGTGGTGCCAGATTTGATTGGATGCTCAGACGCTTGAGAATTCTGTCTTAGTGTCGCGTACTACAATAATTGTAGCGGCTTGCAAACAAGAAGGGTTCTTGGCAACTTTTGGTGATCTAGGTTGGGGTAAGGCAGAAGGCAGAGGGCTTTTATGCTGTCGAGTGTCACAGTAAGTGTCGGAAATCTCACGATAAATGTCGGGTAAAAAATAGGGATGAAAAGAAAGCACAGTAAGGGTTTGAGGGATGTAGTACGGGAGTAATTGGCTGAGAAGAAGCGAAAATAAGAGAAAAAGTATCGAGAAAAATGTCGCCCCAGAAGGAACTGATGTAGGTGAAAGAGAAAAAAAGTAGAGGAAAACAGAGAGATAGAGGGTGAAAAAAAGAAACAAAAAGTAACACAATAAATGTCGCTTTTGAAGCCAAGGAAGACTTAGAATTCAAAGCAGAGCCGGGATTGGAGAGAGAGAGAGATCATGTACCCTTGCCAGCCGAGTAAAAAGCGAGAGGATAATATGGCCCCAGAAGCGGAAAACTCACTGGTGTTAAGGGAAAACGTGGCAGGAGAATGGGAAATAATAAATGCTCCGTTAGAGTTGCCAGGAGAGGTGCAGCAACAGATTGAGGCAATACAGAAATTGCTCGCAGTGCAGGGAACAGAACGCTATGGGCGAGTGCAGCAACAGGTAGCCCAGCAACTAGGGATAAGTGTTCGGAGCGTGCAAAGACTGCTCAAGAGATGGCGAGAACAAGGAATAGCGAGCTTACCCAGACAAAAGCGATCGGATCGGGGAGCAGCGAAGACCAGCCGGGAGTGGCAGGAATTTATTCAGAAGACCTACCAGGACGGGAATCGGGGCAGCCGGAAAATGAGTCGGGCACAAGTGTACCTGAGAGTGCAGGCACAGGCAGAAGCGAACGGAGTCAAAGAGTATCCAAGCCGTCCCACAGTATATCGAATTCTACGTCCCCTTCTAAAACAACAGCAGCAACAGAAACGCACGTTAGGCTGGCGAGGAGAGCAGTTAAAAGTGAACAGTCGAGAGGGATTAGAGATAGATATCGAATGGTCAAATCAAGTGTGGCAGATAGATCACACGCAAATAGATCTACTGGTAGTAGACATGAGCGGAGAGATTCTGGGAAGACCCTGGTTAACCATAGTAGTAGACACATACTCGCGGTGCATCATGGGAATGCACATAGGATTTGATGCCCCAAGTGCCGCAGTAGTGTGTTTAGCATTGCGTCATGCCATACTGCCCAAACAGTACAGCAGTGCATACGAATTGAAGCAAAGTTGGGGAACATTTGGATTACCCCAGTACTTGTATACCGATGGAGGCAAAGACTTTCGCTCACAACATTTAGAACAAGTAGCCACCGAACTAGGGATAGTCCTGTGCCTGCGACGAAAACCGTCAGATGGAGGAATAGTAGAGCGACCGTTTGGGACATTCAATCGAGAATTCTTCTGCACAGTACCAGGATACACAGGAAGTAATGTGAAAGAGCGATCGGATAAAGCCGAATCAGAAGCTTGTGTGACACTAGTACAACTAGAGCAGATGTTAGTGCGTTACATAGTAGACCACTACAATCAAGCACTAGATGCGAGGATGGCAACGCAGAGTCGGATTGCTCGGTGGGAAGCCGGAAGGATGGCACAACTACCCTTATTGGGCGAAAGAGAGTTAGATATATGTCTGATGCGACGAGATCGGCGAGTAGTCTACCGGAGTGGCTACATTCAGTTTGCCAACCTCACCTATCAAGGAGAACATCTAGCCGCGTATGCCGGAGAATCAGTCATCATCCGATACAATCCCCGTGACATCACCACCATATATATTTACCAACTACTAGAGAGCAAAGAAGTGTTTCTCACCCGTGCTCATGCGATGGGATGGGAAACAGAAATCTTGTCCTACCTGTAGCGGCTTGCAAACAAGAAGGTGCGGGCTTGCAAACAAGGCTTTCTCAGGCTCAGATTAAAATGCAAATAAACTGGGTTCTGGCTCAGATTAAAATGCAAACAGCTTGCAAACAAGAGCTTCGGCTCAAATTAAAGTGCAAATAGCTTGCAAACAGGACTCGGACTCTTTCTTAAAATGCAAATAGAGACAAGTAGAGTAAGATAGTAAAAAAGTCAGTGGTAGGAAAAAAATGGCCACTAGACGGATACCAGTAGAAGCAATAATAGAGTTAAGACAGCGCTTAGGGAACTTACCAGCAAGAAGTCCCGAAAGAAGAAAAGTGCTGCAACAGGTAGCGCAATTGTACGGAGTATCAGAAGATACGATGTACCGGGCAATGCGACAGGAGAGAATACTGCCAG
>NZ_JBHFNQ010000046.1:0-2525 GCF_041929345.1 Floridaenema aerugineum BLCC-F46 | reverse complement strand
TCACTTTCACCGTCATAATATAAGTCAAGTAAACTATTAGTTAAAGAATTAATCGTTCGCTCAAGTTCATCAATTTGATTACGTCTAACCACCTGGACTACTGCGGTAATATGCTCCTCACAAAAGGCCCGTCCCAAATGTTTATACTTACTCTTTTTTTGACGATCTTTTGCTTGCTCAAAAATCGGTTCGCTTGCCTGTAATTTATAATACCAATAAATTTTCTGTTGTTGTCTGACCTGATAACGGGCTACGTAGCACCCCTTGGGAGATACCTCACCTTCATCATAAATTTGTTGAATTTTAACTTTTAAAGCCGCGATAGTAGCAGTTAAACGCTCTGCTCTTTTAGCTAAGTTGGGAGCCAGTTTTGGCTTGGCGTGCTTCATAACTAGATAGAAAAAAATGTGTAATCAAATGGTAAAATACTTCGCGAATATTTTTAACGAAAACTCTCTTTGATTTACCATTTTTTGATGTCTACCATATCCTGTGAAGACCAACTCGCTCAATTTCAGCAATTTCGCCAAAATGTTTACGCTAACTTCCCGCTTAATCGTGACAGCTTGATGGATTTATTGGATGCTATTACGGGAAATATCACGGCTCAAACCCCAGTAGAATTATGCGAGCATCCTTCTTTCCGTCGCGGTTATAGTGCTTTATATAAAGCGATTAAACAATTTTTTGTGCCGAGTAAGCCCAACGCAGCAGTTGCAGAAAGAAAACAATTTCAAAAATCTCTGCTCAAAGCCCTTTCCCCATTAATTGAAGCACCGACTACGAGAAATTTTCATTTATTTGGTTTGGACACAACCCCCATCCCACGACCGTTTTCCCCTACAATACCTGACCGGACATACATCCATCAACCGAATACTATTAAAGGCAATAAACCAATTAACATTGGGCATCAGTACTCTTTATTATCATTTCTACCAGAGTCAGAAGGCACTCAAAATATCCCTTGGGCAATTCCTTTAAGCACCCAACGAGTCACCTCTAGTACTAATAGTATAGTTGTGGGAGTAGAGCAGATAAATACTGTACTCGATGATTGTCCCGCTTGGGAAAAAGAACAATTATCTGTGTTGGTAGCTGATAGCTATTATTCTCAACGCCAATTTCTGGATACACTCTCATCTCAATCAAATTTAGTACTAATCACGAGAGTACGTAGCAATAGAGTTTTCTACCGTCAACCATCCATCAATGAAGAAACTAATTCCGGTCGGGGACACCGCCGTTGGTATGGTGAGCGATTTGATTTAAAAGATGAAATTACTTGGCATCAACCTGATGAAATAACCCAAACAAATTTCACTACTCGTCGTGGGCGACCTCTGAAATTAAACATCTCTGCTTGGCATCAAATGTTGATGCGGGGAACCAAAGAATATCCAATGCACCAACATCCTTTTACTTTATTACAGGTGAGGGTTACTGATGAAAAAAGTCAGCAATTATGGCATCCGATGTGGTTAATTGTGCTTGGTCAACGGCGAAACGAATTAACTATTATGGAAGGTGACTCAATTTGCACTGCCCGATTGAATTTTAATGGTATGCTCCAATCACGCTGTAAATTAATCCTGATAACACCAGGAAAGTCACCACGATGTAGACATAATCTCGTTGACGCAGAAAAGCTAAAAACGAGATTGCTACACGCACGATCGGAGTAGCTATTAAAATCAATAAACCTAATTGAATAATCCCCCGACGACTACCTGATAATACTGCATTAACTACCCCTTCTGGGGAACGAAATTCCGATGGTACTCCATGAAAAACTCGATAATCAGCAGGTTCAGCACCGTGACGTATTAAATACAAAATCCCTCCCACTAAAACAACAGCACTAGCTAGAAAAACTCCGTATTTTAAAAGGTTGCTGAGTAATAGTTCAAGTTGTTGTTCTCTCTTGGTCTTGCTGTATTTTATCTCCTCATTAATTTCACGGTCTTGGGGAAAATAATTGAGATCGTTATCCGAATTTTCTTGAAATAAGTTAAATTCAACTATTTCACTTTCAGCTAATTTTTGCATTTTATATTCCCCCTGATAAGTTGTTATAAACCATTTTTAAAGCCATTAATACCAGAACTAAACTAAAAACTATTCTTAAAACTTTAGTTTTAGCTCCTACTAAAACTTTTGCGCCTAATAAAGCACCTGGTAATACTCCTAACATCACAGGCATAGAAAGTCCTGGATCGATATAACCTCGTGCTAAGTAAACTCCCGCCGAAGCTGCTGCGGTGACACCAATCATAAAGTTACTTGTAGTTGTCGAAACTTTGAATGGCAACCGCATTGCTTGATCCATTGCTAATACTTTAAATGCTCCCGAACCAATACCTAATAAACCGGAAATTACTCCCGCAACTACCATCACACTAAATCCCATCGGAACCGAGTGAACTTGGTAAGGCATTAGTCCGTTAGGAGTTGGACAAGTACCATTAAGTTTTAAATAGCTTACTAACCCATCTGTTGACTCACTTTCTGGCTGTTCAGAACGT
>NZ_JBHFNQ010000045.1:0-63571 GCF_041929345.1 Floridaenema aerugineum BLCC-F46 | reverse complement strand
TTCGTTCGTTGACTCCAAGGATTTGGGCTGCTTCTTTGGGTTTGACATATCTAGCGATGGGAATATCCTCAATTCTTCTGGAACATTATAGGGCATTGTCCGGTATTGTCCTGAGAATGTTGAATTAAATCAAGCCTCTCTTGCAGTTGTGCCGACTGAGTAAAAACCTCTACAACGTAGGGCTTTATACAGTACGGCAATACTTTTTTCAGGAACATAAACACTTGGGTTATGAGGGAGCATACCATTTGTGCAAAACCAATGAAAACTACAAGTTTCTCAACACAGATATTGCACAACAAACACTGAAGGTAGTAGACAGAACTTTTAAAAGCTTTTACGGGTTGATAAGCGCAGTTAAAAACGGGAGTTATCAGCAAAAAGTGAAACTTCCTAATTACCTGCATAAAGATGGATACTTCTTGCTGATAATTCCCTGCGGTTGGATCGCTCGCAAGGGCAAGCCAAAAACTCCCAGACTTGCCATTAAAAACGGTAAGTTTCGAGTCCCAATGTCTAACGAGTTCAAAAAACAGCATGGAGAAATTTGGGTTAATTTTCCCAAACGGATTAATTATGAATCTCTCAAAGAGATTCGGATTCACCCAAAGTACAACGCTAGATATTTTGAGGTTGAGTTTGTCAGCGAAGTAGAGCCAGAACCAGTAAAAGCTAAATCCGACAGCGCCATTAGCATTGATTTGGGAGTTGATAATCTCGCTGCTTGCGTTGACACTTCGGGGGCATCCTTTCTTGTGGATGGTAAACCAATCAAATCTATTAACCAGTGGTTCAATAAGCGTAATGCAAAACTGCAATCTATTAAAGATAAGCAGGGCATTAAAGGCATCACCAATCAACAGGTGAAGCTCGTGGCAAAACGCAACAATCAAGTTAGAGATTACCTGAACAAGGCAGCACGATTTATTGTTAACCACTGCATCGAAAACGGTATTGGTAACGTGATTGTTGGTTACAATCCCGGCATTAAGCAAGAAATCAATATTGGTGGACGCAATAACCAGAACTTTGTCCAAATACCTTTTCACAACTTGCGTTCTAAGTTGAAGGCAATGTGTGAAAGATATGGCTTGAAATACATTGAGCAGGAAGAATCTTACACATCTAAAGCAAGTGCGATTGATGGTGATGAGATACCTGTCTACAACGCTGACAATCCCAAAGAATACCAGTTTTCCGGGTTACGAATTAAGCGGGGATTGTATAGGACAAAAGATGGACATTTGGTTAACAGTGACTTGAATGGCTCGTTAAATATCGCCAGGAAAAGTAAGCACAATGGCTTTGCCGGAGTGTCTAGGGCTGCATTGACCCAGCCTAGAAGAATTAATCTTCTTAAATTGGAGAAGTGGAGAAGCTTGGATAAATCCGCGCTTCGGAACAACTTCTTAGAATCCCCGGGGCTAAAGCCCAGGGGAGAGTCAAATCGATTTTAGATTTTCGATTTTCGATTTTCGATTTTCGATCGCACACAAATTACAACTGTTTTCAGCTTACCTGTTGCTTATGACAAATGCCTAGCAGGGGAACTGGGGATTAGGGACTGGGGAGGAGGGAAAGTTTTGAGTTGTAGGGGCGGGTGAGAGCAAACAATTCTGTGTTCATAGCAAAAAAATTAACAACAAAACCCGCCCTGGAGAGAGTTTTGAGTTAATGAATTTTCCTTTTTTCCCCATCTCCCCACCTCCCCATCTCCCCACCCTCACTCAGTCCCAAAAGTGCGATCGCCTGCGTCCCCTAAACCAGGCACAATAAAACCATGTTCGTTAACTATTTCGTCGATGGTGGCAGTGTAAATATTCAATGCCGGATAAGCAAGGCTGAGTTTTTGTAAAGCTGGAGGAGCCGCCACGATCGAAATAATCCTAATTAATTCAGGATTGGCACCACGAGACATTAATTCTGCCATTGCTGCCATAATGGAACCACCAGTAGCCAACATCGGTTCGCTGATGAGTATCCTTGTTTGCTCTTTAAACTTGGCTGGCAATCTATTCAAATAACAACTCGGTTCTAAAGTTTTCTCATCTCGCACTAAGCCAAGGTGATAAACCGAAGCTAAAGGCAATACACTTTGCGCCCCTTCCAACAGCGCCAAACCTGCACGTAAAATTGGCACTACTACTACCGGAACCTCTGGGTTAACGAAGGTAGCAGGACATTCAGCTAAAGGTGTTTGCACTGTGGTTTCCATTGTTGGCAACCATTCTCGTGCTGCTTCGTAAGTTAGCCAGCGTCCTAACTCTGTCATGGCGCTGCGAAATAAGGGAGTTGGGGTTGTCTCACTCCGGGCAACACCTAGCCAATGTTTAATTAAAGGATGGGGGGGTACATAAACTCGTAATTGGAAAGTCATAGTAATTTTGCATTTATCACCTTAGTTTTGGGGAGGTTTCCTCCCTAGCTGGAAAGAACCTGATTTTCAACCCTGAATCATCATAAGCTGTTTCCGCTACATTGCTGTATCCTCAGATCTTGCAGAGTATGGAGGTAGAACCTCCCAACCCGCGTTACCAGGTTCAACCTGGTAACGAGAAATAGAGGCTCCGCCTCAGAACTGCTCTTATCTCAGTATCTGTTTGCGATCGCCACTATATCAGCTTATTGCAAAATTTTCCTATTAGTATTGACATTAGTTTTCAATAAGTTTATATTAAGGTTTAAGTGTTCTCCTCTCTCGTGTTCTCCTCTTTGAGGTATGGCAGGCGGGCTCGGTCAGCAATAGCAGATAGAGTCCGTATTTTTTTTGCTAGCAGGGACAGACCGATAACGTTAGACTCTAATACGTCAATACAATAGGTTTCTTTCTTACTTACCCCATGCCTTCGGTAAAAAAATCCCTAAATTTGGCCGCTAATGGTAACTTGATGGAATTTGATGCGATCGTAATTGGTTCTGGTATTGGTGGGTTGGTGACAGCAACTCAGCTAGCGGCAAAGGGCGCTAAAGTGTTGGTGCTGGAACGTTACCTGATTCCGGGCGGTAGTGCTGGCTACTTTGAACGAGAGGGTTACAGATTTGATGTCGGAGCATCAATGATTTTTGGCTTTGGCAACAAAGGCACTACTAATCTTTTGACTCGCGCTTTAAAAGCAGTCAATGTCAGCTTGGAAACAATTCCCGATCCAACACAGATTCATTACCACTTACCAGAGGATTTAAAGATTAGAGTACATCGTGATTATGAGAAATTTTTGCTTGAACTAATAGAACATTTTCCCCAAGAACAGCATGGCATTCGTCAGTTTTATGACGAGTGTTGGCAGGTTTTCAATTGTCTAAATGCAATGGATTTGCTGTCACTCGAAGAACCCAGGTATTTGACGCGAGTGTTTTTCCAGCATCCGATGGCTTGTTTAGGATTGGTGAAGTACTTACCCATGAATGTGGGCGATGTCGCCCGCAAGTACATTACAGATCCCACTTTACTGAAGTTTCTCGATATTGAGTGTTATTGCTGGTCAGTTGTGCCTGCGGAAATGACACCAATGATTAATGCTGGTATGGTATTTTCCGATCGCCATTATGGTGGCATCAATTACCCTAAAGGCGGCGTTGGTCAAATTGCCTTAAAACTGGTGGAAGGTTTGGAAAAAGCTGGTGGTGAAATAAAGTACAAAGCCAGAGTAACCAAGATTATTACGGAAGATGGTAAAGCTGTAGGTGTGAAATTAGCTACAGGGGAAGAGTTTCGGGCTAAACGGATTATTTCTAACGCTACTCGCTGGGATACTTTTGAACATTTACTACCGGCTGCGGAAATGCCCCCAAGTGAGAAGAAGTGGCAACAACGTTATCAAAAATCTCCGAGTTTTTTAAGTTTACACTTGGGCGTAGCAGCAGATGTTTTACCTTTGGGTACAGAATGCCATCACATTGTTTTAGAAGATTGGCAGAAAATGGAGTTACCAGAAGGCACAATTTTTGTTTCGATTCCCACATTACTCGACCCCAGTTTAGCACCGGAAGGTTGTCATATTCTGCACGTTTTTACGCCTAGTTGGTTTGAAGATTGGCGGGGAATTTCTGAGAATGAATATGAGGAGAAAAAGGAAGCCGCAGCTGGCAGAATTATTGAACGTTTAGAAAAGATTTTCCCTGGTTTAGATGCAGGTTTAGATTATATGGAAGTGGGAACTCCCCGCAGTCATCGCCGCTTTTTAGGTCGAGATGATGGTACTTATGGGCCGATTCCCCGGCGCAAGTTAGCAGGATTATTGGGAATGCCTTTTAATCGCACTGCTATCCCTGGTTTATATTGTGTAGGAGACAGCACTTTTCCGGGTCAAGGTTTAAATGCGGTGGCTTTTTCCGGTTTCGCCTGTGCTCATCGCGTGGGTGTAGATTTGGGATTGTAAGAAAGTTTTAAGTTTTGAGTTATGAGTTTTGAATTAAATTTAAAAGTCATAACCCAGAGGGAAAAGGGGAAGTTCTTTAACCTAAAACTGTATTCTTAACTCAAAACTCAAAACTTAAAACTCAAAACTCCCTTCTACCTGGTGGGAAAAATGCGTCCAAACAGAGGTAAATAAGCTCTTAGGGATTGTTTGTGTCTGGCTCTTACATCTGCGTCTAGGGAGCGTTCTAAGGCTTGAGCATTTGCGGTTCCTTGGGGTGTTTTTTCGGACATTATTACTAAGGCTTGGGCTAAACGAATGGCGGCTTGATTTTTGTTGCCTTTGGCAATAGCTTCATCGGCTAATTTAATGGCTGTACTTTCGTCTGGTACTCCTGAAGGGCGGCGAATAATGCCTCTAGTAATTGCGCGTTCATAATTTAGTCTGTAGGGAGTGCAAGTTTGGGGAGTGCAGGGTTTTGCTTGTTTGGTGAAGTGTTCGCTATTGGGTTGCGCGATCGCTATTTGAGGTAAATTGGTGCTAGTTGCGATCGCTACCAATATAACTGTTATTTTTGCCAGAGTTGTTAGCGTATTCTTCGGCATATTTTCTCCCTTCCTTGCAGCAATTTAGTAATCTCATAAATCCTTAGTCGCAGTATCACCTAAAATACAACGAATTAAGCTTTTAATTAAATGCTCTTTTTCCATTGGCATGGTGTGTTTTCCTTGCAATACTTCTTGAGATAGGATAAATCCCACAATTGTTCCCATAAAAATGCGGGTTATTGCTTCAGGATCGGGGATGTTTTTTCACTTAACCCAGATGTGCAACATCTTAAACTGGGAATTATTGATTATGCTAATACTTATGAAAGCCGATTATTAATTGCAGCTTTTACCGAAAATGACCTTTTCCAGTTTTTGCGTAAGTTTTGAAAATGTCATCGTTTCTTGACAAATAAATATTTAAGATTGTGACAACTTCTATCTTTAGAGGGAATTCTAATGCAGCCAATCTCAGTGTTAGGAGAAAGTGGTAAAGTAGTTTTGCTTCCTGAAGTTAACTTATGGCTTTCTTTACAGGAAAAACTACCTTAAGGAATGGCAATTTTACAACAATCCCGATCGCACTTCCTCTAACCACCCCAATTTTAAAACTACCATCCAGAATAGCAGGAGCAACATCAAACTCATAAAACCGATCAAATGCTCAAACTTTTCTAACACTCGCGGTACAGTGAAAAGCGATCGCCTAAAAATCAAAAGATGAGCCAACCATCCAATACCAATAATCAAGAGAGTTTTTGAGATATTAGCAAGAGTATAAACCTCAAAATGGAAAGCACTTGTAGCAATTAGCCCACCAATTAATAAACTTATTGGTAGCCACAAACCTGGGCGGACATTCTCTTGTCCCCCAGGCGACAAAAATATAAATTTGGCATAGACAATTGCTGTTCCTACCGCCCCAATGTTCAAGGCGTAAGTTTGCCAAGGCATCACATTCTCCAGAGTCAACATCTTCGCCCCAAAGCCGACAAATAAAGGAAAACCCGAAATCGAAAGGCTTGCCATCACTAAAGCAATCCAAAGCCCTGTATTAATCCGCTGTTGTTGTAATTCTTGAATATTTCGGCTTGGTAAATTACCTGCAATCAAGAAACAAGTCGATTTTACCAATCCATGTGCCAGGGCATAAAAGCCGCCTACTTCTGGTGCCGACAGAATCCAGCCTAACTGGGAAATTGTACTTAATGCTAATATCCGCTTGGTATCTTTTTCCAATGCTGCATAAATCACTCCAAAAAGTGCTGTGCCTACTCCGAAGATCCTGACGATCGGACTAACTTCATCAAACATTAGCGCACAACGCACTAAGGGAAAAACTCCCGCTTTGATCGCAATACCGGAAAGCATTGCTGATACTGGAGTTTCTGATTCCGAGTGAGTCAAGGGCAACCATAACCCTGAGACAAAAATTCCTCCTTTTGTTAATAGTCCTAAAAAGATCAAAGCTAACGCCTCAGTTGGTGCCCCGCGCAAACCTGTAAAAGCGAAAGAATGATGGGTTTTATAGACTAGCACTGCCCCGATTAGATAAAACAGCATTGCCGTGTTGCTGATAAACAGATAGCGCAAACCCACCCAGATCGATCGATCCGTTCGGGGATAAACGATCGACAGAAACGCGGCAATACTAATTACCTCTAATGCCACATATAAACTGATAAAATCTGCACAAATAAATACAGCATTAATGCTGCCATGTAAAATAGTAACTTGCGTATAAAAAAAAGCCGTTTTCCCAATATTCCAACAATAGAGGAAAACAGCCATTGTTACCAGTGCATTTGTCAATATAAAATAAGCACTCCATTGATCGGCGACTAATGTCACACCGAAACTATTTAGTAATTGCAATGTGAGTGGCGATCGTTCTGCAAATAGCCGCAACGCATATCCAGCCGAAACCAGGGCTACGAAAAGTGCTAGATACCGATCGATTTTAGGGACTAAGTAAATGATGAACCCTAGAAAAAATGGGAGTATTATCCATGCGATCGTAATAGTAATCATGGTATATATTCTTTAGTTTTCGTAGGCGGACTTTGTTTGAAACGAAGCGATTTCAATCGCCATTGATATAGGGAATAGCTGAATTTTACAACAATCCTCTATAACGAATAAAAATTAACACAGCTGCCCAAGAACCTAAAGCCACTTTTATTGCTACTAAAATATTGAGTATGGGGATAATACCACCGCTGAAAAGTTCGCCTAATTCTCCGTGTGGTAACTCAAATCCAGCCAGAGTAATTGCTGATAAAACAACGAAAACTAGAACCGAAATTTTCTCTAAAGTAGCAGCTTGCCAACGTTGATAAATTGCTTGCATCCATTCCGGGGATGAAGTGATTGCTACAAGTCCGATCGCAGTTCCTCCCGCCACTCCAGCCGCAAAACCACCACCCGGACTCAAGTGCCCTCTAATTGCCAATTCAATGCCCACTAACGCCGAAATCGTGGCTCCCAAACGTGCTAAAACAATTGAAGGTTCATCTGTAAACCGATAAACTTTGCTTTGGGGCTTTTCGTTTGCCATCAGAAAATAACAACCCATGATTGCGATCGTAAAAACTACCACTTCAAAGATCGTGTCATAAAGCCGATTGCGGAAAATAATTCCCGTAACTGCGTTAGGAACTCCACTATCTTGGACGATCGAATCCACGATCGGCACCGATGATTGCAGAATTGGATTAGGCATCAGTAGGATTTTGAAAAACAGGGCAATTCCCGCTGCAATATAGACCCATTTCATCAATGCTTCTCCCCGGAATCTGGTATGTTTACATAAGTCAAACTAGTTTCTGATGACGAGAGTTCGGTTTCCATAATTTCATAGATGCGTTTAACTCTAGTTGCAGTATGAAATGGTTTGTTTTCTTCTTCTTGATCGTCGGGTTCCGATCGCACAAATCGAACACAAGTTGCATGAATTTCCCTTTCCATTAGCGCCTGTTGTAAGTCGTTCTTTTCCTGATAAGGAACGATCTCAAGACGCATAAAGCGTTTACTAAAAGTCCTTCGCAACTCCTCCATCAAGCGCTTAAAATTCAGGTCTTCTTCTGACTCCATCTCCACATCTTTCACCACACCCAGACGCATTACCATTGAACTTCGCACCGCTACCGCATACAGGGTAATCGCCAACATTGTGCCCACCAAAGCTTCCGTCAAAGCCACATCTGCCGCACCGAAAACAGCATATACCATTGCTGCCACTGCTCCCAGGATGCCACGAATTACCAGAGCATGATACGGATTCACCTCAAATACCGTCATGCACGCAGACAAAGGCAACAGGGCAACGAGTGCATAAATATAAGTATCTGTATTATTCATGGCTACCCTCGTTACTGGAACAGTATGCCAACACATATCCGAGTACTGTATTCCAGATTGCCAGAGAGATGATTCCCAAAAGAAGCAGGGGCCATTCGTTAGGTCTTTGCAAGAATAGCCCAACGACGATCGCCATCGATCCCAGAGTATCAGCAACCGAAAGACTATGTAGCTTAAATAATACCGATCGCTTCCCCACCAGATGAGAAGTTCCCCAAAACCAAAAGAAGATCCCTACGCCAATACAGATATAACTTAACAGGTTGATCATAAATTAATAATTCGACACTTGATTGATTCGTTTAAGCACATGAGCCAGCAACATTAACGACGCATTTCCCACACTCAAGATAATTATCCCAACCACACCGATCATCCAATCATCACGTAAGACAGATATGACCAGAATCATAATTGATGTCTTAGTCGCCACACTGGAAAATGCCAACATCTTTTGCCAAATATTATCATCTTTCAATGCTTCGTAGATGGGTATAAGCAGAGCTAGAATCATTGCTATTAGCACCACATTCATCTGTTATTCCTCCTACGTACCCAGTGAACTTCGTACCAGCCATCTCTGTGATATTTCAAAACAATACTCTTTGGCGTAAAAGTGATTAAGTAGATATCCAAGAAAATCAATGTTGCTGTCCGTTCTGGTTTAACTCGCTCCATTGTGACTTCTTCTTCGTTATGAGGACGAAGGATGATTTCAAATGCTTCCATGTATGCTTGGGGAATCGCCACCAGAATTTCACGAAACACCCTTAGCCAATCCTGCAATACTACCGGAGTTCTCTGAAGACCGGGCAATATAAATGCCACAATGATTCCAATTATGATATTTTGCCAACTAAAATTGGCGGTGAGCAAAAACCAAATTGACAATCGCAATATCAGATTTAAATACCCAACCATGCAAACCCCTTCCAGAACAAAAAGACTAAAATCAAAGCCATCACACCGATCAGATGATCGAATCGCTCCAGTACACGGGGTAACTTGATGACTAAGCGTTGAAAAATCAGCAAGTACGCCAACCATCCAAAGCCGATCGTTGCCAGGGGTTTGATGATATTTTCGACGGTGTAAGCTTCGTAATAGACAATATTGGCTATAAACAGCCCACCGATTAACGTGATTACTGCCACCCAGAACCCTGGCTTTGTATGATTTACTTTTCCCCCTGGCGGTAAAAAGATAAATTTAGCAAATGAGATTGCTGTTCCCAAGGCGGCAACATTCATGACGATCGCTTGCCAAGGCAACAGATTCTTCGATGTCAACACCTTTGCCCCAAAGCCAGACAACAAGGGAAATCCAGAGATTGAGAAGCTGGCTATAACTAAGGCAATCCAGATCGGCGTACTAATCGGCTGATGTTGCAGTTCCTTAAAGTTGCGACTTGGTAAGTTACCTGCAATTAAAAAGAGTGTCGATTTGACTAGTCCATGTGTCAGCGCATAAAAGCCCCCGACAAGCGGGGCGGCGAGGATAAAGCCTAACTGAGAAACCGTGTGAAACGCCAGCATCCGCTTAGTGTCTTTTTCAAAGACTGCATAGAACACTCCCAAAAGTGCAGTTCCCACGCCGAAAAGTCTGACGATCGTCTCAACCTCTGGCACCATTAACGCACAACGCACCAATGGGTAAACACCAGCTTTGACCACAACTCCTGACATCAGTGCCGATACAGGCGTTTCCGATTCCGAGTGAGTCATCGGCAACCATAATCCCGATACAAAAATTCCGCCTTTTGTCAAGAGTCCCAGAAAAATTAGGGCAAGGGCTTCGGGGGGTGCGTCGCGCAAACCTGTAAAACTAAAGGAATTATGTGCTTGATAGACGAGTACTGCGCCGATTAGATAAAACAGTAATGCTACGTTGCTGACGCAGAGATAGCGCAAGCCCACCCAGAGCGATCGATCCGTCCGAGGATAAACGATTAAAAGAAACGCGGCAATCCCAATTACTTCTAACGCCACGTATAAACTCACAAAATCCGCACAAATAAAAGCGGAATTGACGCTGCCATGTAAAATAACGGCTTGCGTATAAAAAAAAGTTGTCTTCCCGGTATTCCAACAATAGAAGATTACCGCTGCTGTTACCAGCGCATTTGTCAATATAAAGTAGGCGCTCAATTGGTCAGCAACTAACACCACACCGAAACTATTAAGTAATTGCAGTGTGACTGGTGTTTTTTCCGCGAATAGCAGCGCGGCATATATACCCGAAACTAGGGCAACCCCTAGAGTCAGATAGCGATCGAGTAATGGGACTAGATAGATGAAGAACCCGACAAAAAACGGGAGTGCGATCCATACGATCGTAAAGGTGTTCATGGTGTATTGCTCTTTTCGATCTCGTTAGTTTCCAAGGTTGGATTATTCCGCGCCAGTTTCATGGCACCAACCAGCATTAATGACTGAATCGAAAAGCCGATTACGATCGCTGTTAATATTACCGCTTGGGGGACTGGATCGGCGTAAGCACCTTTTTTGACACTACCCAAAATTGGTGTAAACAAACCTTCTCGTGATGCAATCAGCACGTAATAGGCGATCACCCCGGTACTCATGACATCCATAGAGATGATCTTCATCATCAAGTTCTTTTTCAGGATGATGCCGAAAAATCCACAGAATATTGTTGCTAATACACACGCTTCTAACACTAGAACTGCCTGGTGGTTAAGGGTTGGGTAAGAGATCGATCGCTATTATTTTATCAAAGATCCACCTATATAACGCACCTACGAAGATCTGTACCATAACCATTTCCAACCATAACCATTTCAAATCTCAATCATCAGCGTCCCATATTTTTCTTCATTTGCTCTAATTCTTCTTGAGCTTCCCAACGGCTAAATTCCGCTTCCAAAGAATCCATTCCCCCAGTAGATTTAAAAGTACTCCCTTGATTCCAACCAACATTTTGTGTTCCCGCTTTTGCACTAGCACGCGCCGCTTCTACTTGCGCCGCTTTTGCCCGCACTTCCTGCCTTCGCACTTGAATTTGTTGATACAATTCCTGAGTTTTACTAATGCGTTCTTTTACCCCTTTCATGTGTCCCCAAAGCTGATTTCCTTGGCGCAATAAAGAAGCTTCGTGTTCCTGTGCAGGCTTGACTAAATCCATTCTATTTGCCGCTTTCGCCTTTTCAATGCGGATATGCCAGCGTTGCACTTCCTGTGCAGTATTAAAAATTTGCTCTTCAACCTTTTTTTCCTGCAATTTCAACTCAGCAATTAACCGTTTTGTGTCTTCTTCTTGTTCCCGCAATTGTTCTTCTAAAGCTTGTAATTCCAAATGGGGATTACTGCGAAGATATTCTTCTAAGCGACTTTCTAAAAAACGACTTAAATCTTCAAATAAACCCACTGCCTAAACTCCTTTTTATAACTTATAAGTTTTGAATTTTGAATTTACCACTCAAAACTTTCTCAGGGCGGGTTTTGTAAAAATTTCTCTGTTTGTCAGCGAAAATAAATTACTAAACCCGACCCTACAAACTCAAAACTTTTAAAACTGTTGTCCGACAAAAATCGATCGGACTTCGCCATTTCTGCGGATGACAGCTTCGGAATTTTCGTTGTTAATTTCTACCAAAGTCCAACCACTAGAACCAATGCTTTCCCCAACATAAACTCGCCGGGAAACACCACCAACTTCAAAGATAGCCGCTGACCTTTCTCCCAAAACTAAAACTCCGCGCAAACTATACTGATTACCAGGAGTAGAAGCGGTAGCCTGTGGAGAGCGATTTCTAAAAGTAGGCGCTGCGGTGGGTGAAGGAGCAACTGCTACTACTCTAGGAGATTCTGATGCCGCTTGGGTAGGGGTAGGGGTTGGTTTAGCAGCAACAGTTGTCGGTTTGGCAGTGGGTGAAGGTAAAGCGGTTTGAGTTGGGGCAGGGGTTGGTTTAGCAGCAACAGTTGTCGGTTTAGCAGTGGGTGAAGGTGAAGCGGTTTGAGTTGGTAAAGCAGCACTAAGTCTGGGAACAGTTGGCGCGGTTGCTACAGGACGGGAAGTAGGTCTAGCTTCAGGTTTCGGACTTGGTGCTGGAGTTGGGGAAGTTGCTTTTGCCCTGGGAGAAGTTGCTTTTGCAGTTGGGGAAACTGCTTTTGGAGTTGGGGAAACTGCTTTTGGAGTTGCGGAAGTTGCTTTTGGAGTTGGGGAAACTGCTTTTGCAGTTGGGAAAGTTGCTTTTGCAGTTGGGAAAGTTGCTTTTGGAGTTGGGAAAGTTGCTTTTGGAGTTGGGGAAGTTACTGGACTTGGCGCAGCTGCTTGGGGGGAAGATGTTGCTGCTGGAGAGGGAGGATTGGTGTAAATAATTCTGGGTTGGGGATAAACTGGGATGTAAACTCGTTCTAAAACATTAGGACGGCTAGTATTTTGGGGTAGATTACCGGGAACTAACACAGGTAATGGTGGTTGAGTTGGTGGAGGTGCTGGGGGAACTACAGGAACTTGCTTGCGATCTTCTGCTTTTTGATCGATACTTTCTAGCGATCGCTGCATATAATCTACAAAAGCTAAGTCCTTCTGTGAAGCTTGTGTCGCTTTCGTGGTTGAAGCTGAATTATTCCCCAATAACGAATTGAGTCTACCTTGACCTAAAACCCACAATAACAAAGTAATTCCTAAAGAAGCACAAGCACCAATCAACAACCATTGTTCCAGGGACTTCCCTGACTGCTGGCGCTGGGTGGGAGTTGTTTCTGGTTTAGTAATTTCTTCTGCTACTGTTGAACGAGAGGCAATTTCGGCTGGAATGGTGACAGACGGAACAGCCATTGTTGGGAAAGAAACATATTCTGCGGGTTCAGCTGGTATAGTCGGCGTTTCACTACCAGTTTCGAGTATTCTTTCCACATCTGCGAAAATATCGTCCATCAAACGATTGGCGTTCGCATCCATTGACCAAGGTTGGTCTGATTTTCCTTCTAAAGACTTTACCGCAGTCTGGTTAGTACTGACTTCCTGTGGCATAGATGGCTCATTCACTCCTTGCTGATTTTAACGATAGCGTTTAAAGGTGCGGATGACGCTAGGTGCGAAGCTAAAGTTTCTATAAAAAATATTGCTAGAACCCAACCAATTATACGCTTGCTAATCAGCTTTAGCTTACAGCAGATTTCTCAGAGTTGGTTGTTGGTTGTTGGTTGTTGGTCTTTGGTAGTGGGAAAGTTTATCGTCCCTGCTTCTAAATTCAAGTCAAATTGGTAAAAACCATCACCTTAATTTTCACAGCTTATCACTACCATAAAAAGAACATTGCGCCTGTGCATCTATGCCTTTTCCCGATGGTTGGTACAAAAAAACCCTTTCTACTTGAAACCATTCTCCATCTTTAAATACGCAATCTCCTACTCTGGGAATTATCCGATAAGCTTTCACCCACTCCTTATCTTCAGTAGGTGCTTTATCACTGTTTTGATGTTCAAAAGATGCGTAATAGACGAATTGAATTAAGTATGTATCCATAAAAAATGCTGGCTAAAACCCCAGACATTATACGCAACTGATGACATTATTGCCGGAGAATTTATCACAATTAGTACGTTGTTGTGCTTTAGCACTCTTATTACTAATCTCGATAAGGGCGCTCTCAGCGCAACAACGTACCTAGTTTTTATTCTGTAACCGCTGTGGTTAACTGGCGGGAACGAAGTTCTAAATACACTAACAAAGCGTTAACATCTGCTGGGTTAACTCCGCCTATTCTCGCTGCTTGTCCAATGGTTAAAGGTTTGACTTTGGTCAGTTTTTCGCGAGATTCTTTGGAAAGTGTTTCAATAGTCGAATAATCCAAATCTGGGGGAAGTTTGCGATGTTCGTGTTTAGCGATTTGGTCGATTTGATGTTGTTGACGTTGCAAGTATCCTGAATATTTTAGGTCAATTTCTACGCCTTCTCTTTCTGCTTGGTTTAAGTCGGGGTTCGCCAATCCGTATTTGTTTAAATCAAGATAATGAAATCCGGGACGACGCAATAAGTCTGCTAAGGTAATGGAACCTTTGATTGCTTGTTGGGTGTCGGTTGCGATCGCTTTTCCCACTTCATCATGTTCTTTAATCCGCTGACTGTACAATCGCTCTTTTTCCGCTGCAATATTCGCCTGTTTCCGGTTAAACAATTCCCAACGACGGTCATCGATTAACCCAATTTCTCTTCCTAATGGTGTGAGTCTTTGGTCGGCGTTGTCCGATCGCAATATTAACCGATATTCCGATCGACTTGTCAACATCCGATAAGGTTCTCGCAAATCTTTGGTACACAAATCATCTACCAAAGTCCCAATATAACTTTGTTCGCGGGGGAAAACAATCATCTCCTGATTTCTGGCAAATCTCGCCGCATTTACACCCGCCACAAAACCCTGCGCTGCTGCTTCTTCATAACCCGTTGTTCCGTTAATTTGTCCCGCACAAAACAACCCTGAAATTTTCTTAGTCATCAAAGTTGGGTAACACTGAGTCGCGGGTAAATAATCATATTCCACCGCATAAGCAGGACGCAACATTTCGCAGTTTTCCAAACCAGGAAGACTCCGCAACATTAATAATTGTAGATCTTCTGGCAACCCAGTAGAAAATCCTTGAATATACAATTCTGGAATATCTCGTCCTTCCGGTTCAATAAAAATCTGATGACTTTCCTTATCGGCAAATCGCACAATCTTATCTTCAATACTAGGGCAATATCTCGGCCCTTTAGCATCAACCCAACCGCCATAAACCGGAGACAAATGCAAATTTTCCCGAATCAAACGATGAGTTTCTGCGGTTGTCCTTGTCATATAACAAGGAACTTGTTCTCTTTCTACCCAAACTTCCGGGTCAAAACTAAACCAGCGAACTTCAGCATCTCCCGGTTGTGGTTCCATTTTACTATAATCGACCGATCGCTTATCAACCCTCGCCGGAGTTCCTGTCTTTAACCTTCCCGTTTCAAAACCTAACCGATTCAAAGTTTCTGTCAATCCAACTGCGGCAAATTCTCCCGCACGTCCGGCGGACATTGACTTATTTCCCACCCAAATTTTCCCACCCAAAAAAGTACCAGTGGTGAGAATTACTGCTTTACATCCAAACGCTACGCCGAAGTAAGTTTCAACACCAATTATTTCTTCATTTTTCCCCAAAACTAAATCTGTCACCATGCTTTCGCGGACTGTCAAATTAGGTTGGTTTTCGACAATTCGCTTCATTACCGCTGCATATTCTCGCTTATCTGTTTGTGCGCGTAAAGCCCAAACTGCTGGCCCTCTAGAAGAGTTTAGCACTCGTTTTTGTAGGTAAGTGCGATCGGTCATTTTGCCGATTTCGCCCCCAAGCGCATCTATTTCATGTGTTAATTGAGACTTCGCTGGGCCACCTACTGCGGGGTTACAAGGTTGCCAAGCGATTTTATCAAGATTAAGAGTTAAAAGTAAGGTACTACAACCAAGTCGTGCGGTAGCAAGTGCAGCTTCACAACCGGAGTGTCCTGCACCAACAACAACAATATCAAATTCTTTTTGGAATTGTACGGACATAATGGGGTTAAGTGCGATCGAAGTCAGGGTTTGAGTAGCAAGGACTCATATTCGACTTTAGCATTTACATCCGCTCTTTGCATTTTAAATCCTGTTATAATCATTTTACCGTTTCTGGAAACAAGAAATGAAAATTAAGGAACTAACTTATTACGATCATGAATTAGAGTGGCGCTTTAATCCTATCCATTTCTCAGATTTAACTCTGTTAGTTGGTGTGTCAGGAGTAGGTAAAACTCAAATTCTTAGGTCAATAATTGCTCTACGGAAAATTGCCAAAGGTGGCTCCTTAAATGGAGTAGAATGGGATGTTTCTTTCTTGAATACAAACAACTTGTCCTGCCGATGGAAAGGCAAATTTGAAACGCAAAAAGAAACACAATTTATTATTGAGGATGAACAAACAGAAAAATCTAAATTTAGAATTAGTGAGGAATACTTATGGACAGATGAAACGCTGATTGTAGAAAGAAATTATAATGAAACAAAATTTAAGAATAACCCTGTACCAAAACTATCTCCATCTCAAAGTGTTGTACAAATTTTTAGCGAAGAAGAAGATATAGCTCCTATTCAGGATGCTTTTAATCACATAGTTTACACCGATCATGATCAAAGAATCACTAACAGTATATTTTTAAATTATACTGCTTTTAGAAGAAAATATGATTGTTTAGAAAAAATCCAACAGAGTAATATTCCAGTGCAAATTAAGTTGGCTTTAGTTTATCATTATGTTCCCGATACATTTCAAAAAATTAAAAATAATTTCATAGAAATATTTCCTCAAGTGGAAGATATTCAAATAAAACCTATTGAAGGGGAAGATTTACCTTCATTTCTCGCAGATAATCCTATAGTTTACATAAAAGAAATAGGTGTTAATGATTGGATCGCTCAAAATCGAATATCTTCGGGAATGTTTAGAACGCTTATGCACATTAGCGAACTTTACCTCTGTGCTGATGGTAGCGTAATTCTAATTGATGAATTTGAGAATAGTTTAGGAGTAAATTGTATTGATGTTTTGACTGAGTTACTTTTAGAAAATCGTAATTTACAGTTTATCATAACTAGTCATCATCCCTATATTATCAATAAAATTAGTATGGAGCATTGGAAAATAGTCACTCGTCAAGGTGGTGTAGTTACTGCAAGAGATGCCAAGGATTTTAACTTGGGAAAATCGAGACATCAAGCTTTTATGCAATTAATTAATCTTGAAGAATATGCAGAAGGAATAAAAGTTTGATGAATATTTACTTCCTTGTAGAAGGGAAAAGAACAGAAAGAAAAGTTTATCCAGCTTGGCTTGCTTACCTGTTACCAGAACTCCAACGAGTCCAAAGTTACGATGAAGTAGATAGAAATAACTATTATTTGTTTAGTGGTGAAGGTTATCCGTCAATTATTTACGATCATATTCCTAATGCTATTGAAGATATTCGTTCAATAGGAAAGTATAATTACTTTGTTGTTTGTTTGGATGCTGAAGAGAGTAGTGTTAATGATATTAGAGAG
The DNA here is from genome assembly GCF_041929345.1 of Floridaenema aerugineum BLCC-F46. Lineage (NCBI taxonomy): Bacteria > Bacillati > Cyanobacteriota > Cyanophyceae > Aerosakkonematales > Aerosakkonemataceae > Floridanema > Floridanema aerugineum. Next base: position 46,238 of record NZ_JBHFNQ010000045.1, on the reverse strand, counting down.
GAAGTTGATGGTTTTTTGCAAGCTGAAAAAATTGAAATGGGTAATACTCAAATGGTTCTGATCGTGCAAAATCGTTGTATAGAAACTTGGTTTCTAGGGAATAGAAAGATTTATTCAAGAAATCCTCAAAGTCCACCTCTTTTAAATTACACTCGTTATTATAATGTAGAAACAGATTGCCCAGAAAAAATGGGTAAGTATCAGAATTTTAACACTCATGCTCAGTTTCATGAGGCTTATTTGAAAGCATTATTTGAAGAAAAACGTATTAGCTATTCAAAGAAAAATCCTGGTGCTGTTTTGCAAGAGTATTATCTACAGGAATTAAGAAAAAGAACGGAAGCTCACTCAGAGCATTTACCTAGTTTCCAGTATTTTATAGATTTTTGTAAAATGATTAAGTCACAGTTGCAAAGTTAATAGCCAAATTAGAACAAAGGGAGGTAATATGGATTTTCAATTATATACAGATGTTGTACTTGTGCGCGATGTAGTGGAAGACAACCTTCGTGTAGGAGATATCGGTACAGTAGTTGAAAGACACGATGTTCCCGGATTAGAAACAGGTTATAGTGTGGAATTCTTTGATATGTTAGGTTCTACAATTGCTGTGGTAACTTTGCCAGGGAGTATGCTACGCGCACCTACTCATGGAGATATACCTTCTGTGCGAAGGGACGCAGTTACTATTTAATTTAGAAATTTATTTTGGCTACCAATTCTGCTGCATACGCTAGTGCTGCTTCTACTTGTTCTTTTGTTAGTTCATATTCTTGCATTACTTCCTCAAAATTCATTCCCCCAGCTAAAGAACCGATGACAATAGATACAGGTACTCGCGTTCCCATAATTACAACCGCACCATGATGGATGTCGGGGTTTATAGTTATGTAAGGTGCAATTTCCATTAATTTATTTGCTAATTTGACTTAACTTCATTATATAAGGAATGAGCTATGGATTATAACTATAGAAATAATAATTATAAAAGAGCGATCGCACTTGATAATCCTATCAGTTAAAATTGATTATATAACGATTTGTAAGTATAACAAAAATAGATGCAATATTATCCGACTTCCACATAACGATATTCTGCATTTTTAGTTAATTCTTCAACCGTTTCCAAATAAGCTTGAATTGCATCTTTGATGTTCTCTAAAGCCTCTTCTTCTGTGTCTCCCTGCGACCAACAACCGGGTAAAGCCGGACACCAAATCGCATAGCCTTCTTCGGATTTTTCTAACTTTACTTTATAGCGCATCTTTAGATTACCTTGCCTCAAATTCGCTGATTATTTCCAGGAAAATATCCAATTTTGTCTAATTATATATTTAATTTCAGCAAAATGGCAAAAGAGCGATCGCACTCGATAATCCCATCTGTTAAAATTGATTATCTAACGAGGTGTAAGTATGACAAAAGTAGATGCAACCCAAGCTCAAAATCGATTAACAGAGATTATAACTAGTGTAGGCGATCGCGGCGACAGAGTTGTAATCGAACAAGAAGGTAAAGCAGTAGCAGCGATTATTAGCTATGAGGATTTAAAGCGATTAGAAACTTTAGAAGATGCCAGAGATGCAAAAATGATGCGGCGTGCTATGGAGGAACACGAAGAATTTGTTACGCTGGAAGAAGTCATAGCCAATTACAATAAATTGCACGGCACAGACTTTACCATAGAAAGCATTCTCAATGACAGTAATGATGAAGTTTATCAAAATTTGTAGGTGTTAGAAATGTACCAAGTTACCCTATCTTTAGCAGAGGAAACTTTGTCAGCACTCCAGTTGACTCCCGAACAAATGCGAGATGAGATGCGTTTGGCAGCAGCGATTAAGTTTTATGAATTAGGAAGACTTTCTTCTGGTGCAGCAGCAGTTATGGCAGGAATTCCCAAACCAGTATTTTTAAGTAAGTTGGCAGAATATGGAGTAGATACTTTTCGGTTAAGTGAAGCAGAATTGATAGAGGATTTAGAGCGTGCCTAATCTGATTAGTAACACATCGCCAATACAATACCTTTATCAAACAGAATTGCTTGATTTACTGCCAATGTTGTACGGTGAAGTTATCTTGCCACAAGCAGTTGTTAATGAGTTGGCTGAAGGTGGAAGATTAGGCGTTTCTCTTCCCGATATAACTGTGTTACCTTGGGTGAATATTCGCCAACCACGAGACTTATTGATTTTATCACCTGTGGCAGATATTCTAGGTGCTGGGGAACAAGAAGCGATCGCTTTAGCAGTAGAAATTCCTGATTCTTTAGTTATTTTAGATGATGGACTTGCCAGACGCTACGCTAAGACTTTAGGAGTGCAATTTACGGGAACTCTCGGTGTTATTTTGAAGGGAAAACAATCGGGATATTTGAGTGAAATAATGCCAGTTCTCGATCGACTTGATTCTCTCGGCTTTCGGCTAGATTCATCTACTCGTGCTTCTGTACTGAGACTTGCTGGAGAATAGAGATGAAGTGTACCAGAATTTGTAGGTGATCAATATGAAATATCTGTTGGCTATTTTATCGTTCACTTTTGTAATGCTAAATGCGGAAGTTGCTAATTCTGAGTTTAAACAACCCGGAGGAATTCCAGCAATGTTCCCTCCAGAATTAACTAAATCAATTACTTTGTCGGGAAGTTTATCTGCTTACCAATTTAATACTTCTAGAGAGCCTACAGTTGCCATTTATCCAAAAAAGGTGGAATTGAATATGGTTTACAATGGGATAGATGATGAAACCTGGCCTTATACAAGAATTTTAGCTACACTTTTAAATAATGTTTGTCAAATCAAAGATACAAGCTTTTCAGCGAATTTAATTGAGCAAACTTATCGTTCTCGATCGCTCACTCCTCCGGTAAATTTGGGTGGTAATGCTGGAAGTACGGTTTTAAAGCGACAAAGTGCAACTCGTAATGGTTGCTTAGTTAAAGTTGAAGTTGACGGAGCTAGGTGGCATACAATTACAACTACGATCGCCCCAGCTAGATAGTACAAATTAACTGGGTTATGTTGGGAAGTGCGATCGCTTTCTGAAAAAGGGTGCCCTCAGAACCAACAAGAATTTGAAAAATTGGATGGGTTCGCCATATAATCGAATCGCCTTCTTGGGAGAAACTCCTGCGATCGGGCTTTCATCAACTTAAGTTAACTCATACAAAGAATATCAGTGAAATATTTTTTTCTTTCTGATGGTTGGACTTATGGGCGCGTGTGGTCGTCCGAGGGACTGTGGAACGACGCAAACTGGCGACGTAAACCGCATATTCAACGCTTAAACCTTTATTTTGTTGAGCAAAACGAACAATTGTGGCTGTATAGGGTCGAAGATGCCATTTTAACCGTCGAAGTTAAACCTGTAGCCGCAGATCAAATTGAACGGGCAGCGAATACGATCGGACAAGTAGTACTCAAGCGACTGATTAGCGGCGACCAAGTGCTAGAACGGCTGAGTGCCGCCGAAACAGTTTGTCAAGTAAAAAATATTCAATCGGTCGTATTGTAACTTAAACTTAAAACTGTAACTTGGGGAGTGAAGCTGGCTGTGAGTTCAAGTGCTGTCAACAATACAGCGCATAGATATGCTTGCAATAGGCGCACTCAAAAGTTACACTTCTTTAAATACTCTCATTTTGTTAAACTCATTGTTAAACTGCCCAAGGTATCTTAATTAAAGGAAACTTTATCGAGATTTCCTGGACAGCCGCAGCAAACAAAACCTTAACAAACTGCACAAAAGTTCGTTGATCCGACATCACTCATCGAGGAGGAGCGTAGTCAATGGGACTACCCTGGTACCGAGTACATACAGTCGTCCTGAATGACCCAGGCAGATTAATATCTGTACACCTTATGCACACTGCCTTAGTGGCAGGTTGGGCTGGTTCGATGGCCCTGTACGAACTAGCTATTTACGACCCCAGCGACCCCGTTCTTAATCCTATGTGGCGGCAGGGTATGTTCGTCATGCCCTTCATGGCACGCTTAGGAGTAACGGACTCTTGGGGCGGTTGGAGCATCATCCCCGACAAAGTAAATATTAATCCAGGTGTCTGGAGCTTTGAAGGTGTTGCTGCCGCTCACATCGTTCTATCTGGTTTGCTGTTCCTAGCTGCCGTTTGGCACTGGGTTTACTGGGATTTGGAACTATTCAGAGATCCCCGCACTGGCGAACCTGCGCTTGATTTGCCAAAAATGTTTGGCATTCACTTGTTCTTATCTGGCTTACTTTGCTTTGGTTTCGGTGCTTTCCACCTCACAGGTCTATTTGGCCCTGGTATGTGGGTTTCCGATCCTTATGGCTTAACCGGGCACGTTCAACCCGTAGCACCAGAATGGGGACCTGCCGGATTTAACCCCTTCAACCCTGGTGGCGTTGTGGCTCACCACATCGCAGCAGGTGTTGTAGGTATTATTGCTGGTTTGTTCCACTTGACAGTTAGACCACCGGAAAGACTCTACAAAGCTTTACGGATGGGGAACATTGAAACCGTGCTTTCTAGCAGTATTGCGGCGGTTTTCTTTGCTGCCTTTGTGGTCGCTGGTACTATGTGGTACGGCAATGCTACCACTCCGATCGAATTATTCGGACCGACCCGTTATCAGTGGGATAAGGGTTACTTCCAACAAGAAATCCAACGTCGCGTGCAAGCTAGCGTAGCTGATGGTGCAACTCTGGCTCAGGCATACGAACAAATTCCCGAAAAATTGGCTTTCTATGATTACGTAGGTAACAGCCCAGCTAAAGGTGGTTTGTTCCGCGTTGGCCCAATGAACAACGGTGATGGTCTAGCTCAAGGTTGGTTAGGTCATCCAGTATTTAAAGATGCGGAAGGTCGCGAATTGAGTGTTCGCCGCTTGCCTAACTTCTTTGAAAACTTCCCAGTGGTGCTGACTGATAAGGATGGCATTGTTCGTGCTGATATTCCTTTCCGTCGTGCTGAATCTAGATATAGCTTCGAGCAAGTTGGTGTGACTGTTAGCTTCTTGGGTGGCGCACTCGATGGCAAGACTTTCACCGATGCTGCTGATGTGAAGCAATATGCGCGGAAAGCTCAATTGGGCGAACCTTTTGAGTTCGATCGCGAAACTTTAGGTTCTGATGGTGTGTTCCGTACCAGCACTCGCGGTTGGTTCACCTTTGGACACGCTGTATTTGCGCTGTTGTTCTTCTTCGGTCATATTTGGCACGGTTCTCGTACCATCTACCGTGATGTGTTTGCGGGTGTCGATCCAGATCTGTCTGAAGAGCAAGTGGAATGGGGCTTCTATCAAAAAGTGGGTGACAAGTCTACCCGCCGGAAAGAAGCTATCTAATCTCTTGTTGGCGGGAGCATCCCAATTTTGTAAGGGCGAAGCATTCGGGTAGATAAGCTATTGATGAGAAACAAAGATTTACTGCCGGAATGCTTTGCCCCTACAGATATATTTACCAACCAGGGGATGCTCCCCTGGTTGGCGGACTTTCACCAAGGTCTAACGATTAACTAAATTTCATCTATTTTGTGAAGGCGTTAGACCTTTGTTTGTGACTCGTTGGTAGACTGTTAATTGGCAGGATAGTCAGGATTTTTTGATATGGAAAGTATTGCTTACGTTCTGATCTTTGCCGTTACCTTGGGTGTGCTGTTCTTTGCGATCGCTTTTCGGGAACCTCCCCGGATCGAGAAGAAATAACTCCTCCGTTCTGTAACGGTTACAGTTTAAAATTGGCAAACAGCTGTTATCCAAAGTGGTAACAGCTGAATTTGCTTTTTTTACTAAAAACAGAGGTTTTATGTCAAAATCTCGATTGAGGGGCTATCGGCTAATTAGGATAAGGAAGGCATTTTTTCGCTCTGCGATCGAGATAGGGAAATGCAATTTAAATCACAATTAGCTTAGCAAAACTTTTTTAAGTATAAAAGGATTTTAGAAAATGCGCTGTCCTTTCTGTAATAACCCAGATAATCGTGTGCTGGAGTCACGTTCAGCAGAAGGCGGACAAAGTATTCGCCGTCGTCGAGAATGTCTTAGATGTAAGCGTCGCTTTACGACTTATGAACAAATTGAGTTTGTTCCGGTGACGGTGATTAAGCGAGATGGGAGACGAGAAGGTTTCGATCGCTCTAAACTCTTAAGAGGAATCGTGCGAGCTTGCGAAAAAACTGGCATTCCCCAAATGCGTTTAGAAGAACTGACAGATGAGGTAGAAGCTGAATTGCAACAGCGAGAAGTGCGGGAAGTTACCAGTAATGAAATTGGCGAATTAGTGTTGCAAAAACTCCGCTATTTAAGTGAAGTAGCTTACGTGCGCTTTGCCTCAGTTTATCGTCAGTTTCGTGGCATTGCTGATTTTATTTATACCTTAAATCAACTCCGCAACGACAATATTACAGCACACAAAGAAGGAATCTCGACAACAAATACTCCAAGTGCCGAAAATTCTGGCTTAAAGACTGAGGAAACCGAAAAAACTGTCACTTTTATCGCCCATTCTTAAAATTTAATCAAGTTTTTTATGCAGGAGATATTCTCTGCTGCTGTCAATCTCAGCAGTTACAGAGAAAGTATTCTGCTATGTCTGGGCGTAAAACCAAGAAAATAGGAAAAACTAGTTTCACTGGCGCTAGTTAAGTTAAAATAATATGTCTGGACTCTAAATCCCCTTAGCTGGAACTGCTAATATGATGAGATTTGGAGGGATGAAGGTGTAAACGGCACATTAAAAACGTGCGTATACATCGACAGGAGGCGTAATTTTTACAAAAATTAACAAGGACAAGGTTCGATTCGCATGGTCAATCAGAAAACAACAACTGCCGATATTGGTTTTACTCTCGACGATTTTGCCGCTCTACTCGACAAATACGATTATCACTTCAATCCTGGTGATATTGTAGCTGGTACTGTATTTAGTATAGAGCCAAGGGGCGCTCTGATTGACATTGGTGCTAAAACGGCGGCTTATATTCCGATTCAGGAAATGTCGATTAACCGAGTAGACGCTCCTGAAGAAGTGCTGCAATCCAACGAAACTCGCGAGTTCTTCATTCTTACAGATGAAAATGAAGATGGACAATTAACTCTTTCGATTCGTCGCATTGAGTATATGCGTGCTTGGGAACGGGTGCGCCAGTTACAAGCTGAAGATGCTACCGTGCGTTCTCAGGTTTTTGCTACTAATCGTGGTGGAGCATTAGTTAGAATTGAAGGTTTACGTGGTTTCATTCCCGGGTCTCATATTAGTACCCGTAAGCCTAAAGAAGATTTGGTAGGGGAAGAATTACCACTAAAATTTTTAGAAGTAGATGAAGATAGAAATCGTTTAGTTCTGAGTCATAGACGCGCATTAGTTGAGCGCAAGATGAACCGTTTAGAAGTCGGTGAAGTGGTAATTGGTTCAGTACGCGGTATTAAACCTTATGGTGCTTTTATCGATATTGGTGGTGTGAGTGGGTTGCTACACATTTCGGAAATTTCTCACGAACATATCGATACGCCGCATAGTGTGTTCAATGTCAATGATGAAATTAAGGTGATGATCATTGATTTGGATGCGGAAAGAGGAAGAATTTCGCTTTCTACTAAGCAATTAGAGCCCGAACCAGGGGATATGATCCGTAATCGCGATCGCGTTTACGAAATGGCTGAGGAAATGGCGGCGAAATACCGCGAACAACAACGGGCGAAACTGCTAGGTGAAGTTCCACCAGCAGCGGAAGCAGCGGTAGCTGTGGAAGCGGATGCGGAGGCGGTAACAGCCGAAGAAGATATTCCGCCTGCTGAGGAAGCTGATGTTGTGGATGCAGTAACAGCCGAAGAAGATATTCCCTCTGCTGAGGAAGAAGTGGAAGCTGTTCCAGCTGTTGTAGGTGCTGCGGCTAAAACTGAACCGGAAGCGGTTGCAGAAGCAGCAATATCTTCAGCTGAAGACGAATAATTGATTTAAAAAAACAAGCCGACAAACTGAGAGGGAAATACCCTCTTTTTTTGTTTTCCAGGGCACGGGGAAGAAGAGGTGGGGAGATGGGGGGATGGGGGGATGGGGGGAAATAATTTAATTAACTAACAGGGCCCAGGAGGGAAATATTGTGGTAAGTATTCGTTGTGGAGAAGTAATTTTTCCTGAGATTCAGGGGATAATTTTTGATAAGGATGGGACTTTGGAAAATTCTGCGGAGTTTTTGCGAAGCTTAGCACAAAAGCGATCGCGCTTGTTGGATGCTCAAATTCCCGGAGTTGGCGAACCGTTGTTGATGGCATTTGGTGTTAATGGTAATCAAATCGATCCGACTGGTTTAATGGCGGTGGGAAGTCGGCGGGAAAATGAAATTGCGGCAGCGGCTTATGTGGCCCAAACTGGTAGGGGATGGATGGAAGCTTTGGCTGACGCACGTCGCGCTTTCACACAAGCAGATCGACATTTCCAAAATGCTGCACCTTCACCTTTATTTGTGGGAAGTTTAGAAGTTTTGCAATTACTTTCTCAAGCTGGTTTAAAATTAGGCATTCTTTCAGCTGATACTACAGTAAAAGTGCAAGCATTTGTCCAAAGGTATCAGCTAACTGATTATATTCAATTAGCAATGGGAGTTGATGAGGGGCCGAGTAAACCAGACCCGACTTTATTTTGGCAAGCTTGTGAAAAATTAGGAATAGAACCTAGTGCTACTTTGATGGTGGGTGATGCTGTCAGCGATATTGAAATGGCGCGTCAAGCTGGTGCTGCTGGGTGTATTGGGATTTGTTGGGGAAACTCTCAAGCTACTCATTTGGCGATCGCAGATGTAACTATTGGACAACTAGATGAACTAAAGTTTTTTTAGACAATATAACTGATTTTTAGATATTCTCTAGACTGAGTAAAAACCAGATAATTTGTATAAAACTAAACATTACATAACCACCTAAACTTTAGGTGGATTTTTTGATTTCTGAACAGATTACCAAAACAATAGTGTAATTAAGTAATCAAGAGTTTTTCGATCGCCTTTTTTGCGATATGCCTGTTCTGTGATATATTTAACAATTGTATAACTCTGTTGATGAGAATCTATTATCATATCCAACTCTAGACAGAGGTAAATACTGTGTTTGATGTGCTACAAGATAAATTGATACACACATCAGCCAATTAACGTTATTTTAGAGTAGCCAATGCCAGCCTCAGCACATTCTTCACTGCAAAAAGTGTTTGATTACACCATGCTTGATGCAGAAACCAGTTTATTCATTCAGCAACAAACTGGAGAAATTCGAGCGCTCATGAAGCGCACTGCACAAGATATCATCGAGATCGGACAAAAGTTGATTTTAGTTAAAGAGAAACTCGCCCACGGGAGATTCTTAGATTGGATAGCAGCTGAATTTGAGTGGAGCTATCCCACAGCGGCAAGATTCATGCAGGTAGCTAATTCGTTCAGAAAAACTTATCAAATTGACAAATTTGCCGCATCTGCCTTATATGTTCTAGCAGCACCGTCAACGCCAGCAAGTGCGCGTTCGGAAGCGATCGCTCGTGCGGAAGCAGGGGAACCAATCACTTATACGATCGCCAAAGAAATTAGGCAAAAACATAGTTTACCGGGCAATAAATCTAAAACAGAATCAGTTCCACCAGTGCAATCAGTTCCAGCATTAAAGCCTATTCCGGTTCAATTACCTGCCAATGAATCGCGTCCAAAAGTAGAAATTGTCGCCACTCGTCCCGCCAAAGAACCAGTGACGATATTAAAGAAAGAGAAAGAAGTTGAATTACCGGAAATTAAACGAATAATTCCCATTTCTGTAACAACAACAACCTCAAATGTGCCAATTTCTCATCAGCCATCTACCACTGTTGTCAAACGCGAATCAACAGGAATATGGTGGCAGTTAGGTAGAAGACATTTACTGTATTGTGGCGATCCTAATTCCGCAGAATTTATCCAAAAAGTTCCTGATCATCCGGGATTATTATTAGGTTTTCCGGCGGGCAAAGATTGGCAGTCAACCATTCAGGCCGAAAATCGAATTATTGTCACAAAAAACCTACCGCAGTCTAAAGATATTCGGCTGTTTGAAGACACTCTGGAATCAATTATTTTGCTTTACACAGAATTGGGAGAAACAGTAATTGTTTGTTACTTGCCCTATCCAGAAATTCTCTCAACCATTAATCGTTTAGATCGGCTGGCGATATTTGCTGAACCAGATCCTAAACGAGTTAATGAAATTATTGCTGATTGGAAAGCTGGAGGATTGAAGGCAGAGAAAATTGATTTTTGAACATTTTTCTCAAGGGTGCATTCACTAAACTAGTGCCGCAATGCGTAAATCAACCTAGCATTGAAAATCCTCAATAAAGCAACAATACTCCCGTTATACCGACAGGTTAACGGGAAAGTAGTTTTCAGAGCAAATATGTCAACCAAGTAAAAAGTAAAAACATAAAAGTAAAAAGTAAAAAGAGAATTTTCTTTTGACTTTTAACTTTTAACTTAGATAAATTCAGGGGCTTCTCAGATCTTGCAGCCTGTGAGGTAGAACCTCCTTTCGTCTCGTTACCAGGTTCAACCTGGTAACGAAAAACAGAGGCTCTGCCTCAAGGTGCTCTTATCTCAGGCTTGTATCCGTTGAGATAAAGATTCCAAAAAATTATCGTTCTTTTGACTTTTAACTTTTAACTTTTAACTTAAAATACGGTCATTCTTTAAGGCATAATTCAGTTATTTTCAAGATAATATCCAAGCGAAAATTCTCTACTAAATTTATTAAAATATTTACCAACTTAATGTAAGTTTCCGGGATTTGCTCAACTAATTCTATAACTAGTTGATCGTCAACTGCGGCAGCGGCTTGATGTAATTGGGCAATCCATTCTTGAGACATTACCTTGAGATCTTCTGGTGTTAAGGTGGGAATCAGGGAATGCTCAGTAATGGGGTGCGAATTATCGGCATAAATGTAGCGTACACCTAAATGCTTAGCTATTTTTTCTAATAAAACTTCTGAGCGAAAAGGTTTAGGCATAAAGTCATTACATCCCGCCGCTAAAATAGCTGGTTGTTGTTCTTCAAAAACACTAGCAGTAAGAGCAATAATCACTGTGTTTTTTCCTTGAGGATGAGCTTTGATCTGTCGAGTAGCTTCATAGCCATCCATGACTGGCATTCGCATATCCATCCAAATCAGATGGGGTTGCCAACTTTCCCAGATTGTCACGGCTTGTTGACCATTTTCTGCTTCTCGCACCTCGAATCCTAAAGGTACTAATAATTTGACTAGTAGTTGCCGATTCTCTTTGATATCCTCAGCCAGTAAAATTCGATAAGTTGGTTGATTTGGTTCTAAACATATAACTTCTTGAGTATTTAACCTAATATTTTTTTCGGTTTCAGGTGCTAACTTAGCTTTGATATTAAAAGTAAAAATAGAACCGATACCTAATTGGCTTTCGACAACAATTTTTCCACCCATTAGTTTGACAAATTGTTGACTGATGGCTAAACCTAGACCAGTTCCTTGTCCGGTTTGGCGACCTGTTTGGGTTTGAGAAAATGGTTGAAATAATGTGGTAATTTCATTGGGGGCAATTCCTGGGCCTGTATCTGTAACTGTAAAAACTATTTGCACATCTTCTGCTGACTGGGCTTCTAATTGTGCTAAAAAAACTGTTAAAGTTACATAGCCAGTTTGAGTAAATTTAATGGCGTTACCTAATAAATTAAGCAAAACTTGACGCAATTTACTTTCATCGGTTTTGATATTTCGGGGGACTTCGGGAGCAATTACACAGTTCAGTTTCAAGCCTTTCTGTTGAGCTTTTAAGCGGAACATATCTTTGAGTAATTCTAGCATTTGATGTAAATTAAAACAGGTTTCATTGAAGCTCATTTGTCCTGATTCAATTTTAGCCATTGATAAAATATCATTAATCAAATTGAGTAAATGTTCGCCGCTACGGTTGATAATTTCTAAATGTTCTCTGTGTTCTGAGGAAACAGATTTATTCCGCACCATAATTTGGCTAAATCCTAAAATTGCATTTAAGGGTGTACGCAGTTCATGACTCATTTTGGCAAGAAACTGACTCTTAGCATAGTTGGCAGCATCGGCGGCTTCTTTAGCTTTCATCAGTTCTAAAGATTGCCTTTGTGTTTGGGAGAGTAGTTCAGCTTGTTGTAAGGCAACTGCTAATTGAGTGCCTATTTGAAGTACTACCTTAATTTCTGATTCTTGCCATTGTCTTATGCGAGAATTTTGATAAACTGCGAGTAAGCCCCAGAATTGATTACCAGAATAAATGGGGATAGTTAAATAAGCTTTGGATTGGAATTGCTCTAAAATTTCAATGTGACAATTAGTAAGTTCGCTTTGATGGATATCGGCTACGGCTAAGTAATTGGTGGTACGGTTTTCTCTTTCGCTTTGATTTAATTTTTTGATGACACATTCTTGTTTATTTAAGATACAAGCTGTTAGTTGAGGATTTTGGTTTTGTGCTTCTAACAAAGAAATCCAACCATCTGCTACTGATTCAGCGACAAATTCCCCACTACAATCATTATGAAAGCGATAAATGGTGACGCGATCGCAATCTAAAAGTTGTCGCAATTCAGTGGTTGTGGCGCTAAAGATTTCCGACAATTCTAATGTTTGGCGAATTTTTTGAATTACTTGGGTGAGTGCTTGTTCTCTTTTGGCGCTTTCCTGCAAAGCTTTTTCGGCTCGTTTACGTTCTGTAACTTCTACCACAACTGCTCCGACGTTGCGAGAATGTCCATCTTCTCCCAAAATGGGAAATAAAGAAACTATCCAATCACGTAAAACCCCCGGCTGACTGGGAACTTCTCCCCTAAATTCTTGGTTAAGTGCTGCTTCATTTCTGGTTAAAACTTGCTGATATAAAGGAACTAAACTAGAGGCAATTCCAGGTAAGACTTGTGGGAAGGTTTTGCCGATATGTTCTGATGCAGGTAAGCCATTAATTTCTGCTAATTGTTGGTTGATTTTTATATAGCGAAATTCTTCGTCTGTAATACATAATCCTACTGGTGCTGAGTAGAAAAAGGCATTGAGCAAAGCTTCTCTTAAGGCGAGTTTTTGTTCTAAGGCTTTGCGATCGCTAATGTCTCTTCCTTCGGAAATTAATAAAGTTACCTCTCCTTGTTGATTGAAAATTGGACGTAGGGAAAAATCAATAGTGACTATCTGATTATTTTTCCCAATTACATTTACTTCATAACGCATAAAAGCTCCCGCTGCTGCTGCTGCGATCGCTAATTGTAACTCTGACTGAGTTGCTTCCGAAATTGTCCACCATTTAGTTTCCCAAAATGGTTTACATATCGCTGACTCTCTAGTAGTTTCCGCAAAATTTAGTGCGGTTTGATTAATTTCTAAAATCGTTCCATCCGGTTGCAATAAACTTACAAATTGAATTCCTCGATCGAAAATGGCACGGAATTTTTCTTCACTTTCCCGCAAAGCTATTTCTGCTTGCTTGCGTTCTGTTATATCCATTGCTGTGCCATATAATTGGATAACTTCTTGGGCATCATTAAGAATAGCTTCTCCCCTCCCTTCAATGTAACGAATCTCTCCATCAGGACGAATAATTCGATTGATTATTGTGTAAGATTTTCCAGTCAGCAAACTATCATTAACTTTTTGATACCAAGCATCGCGATCTTCTGGATAGATTAATTGCAAATGTTCCTCAAATGTTGGTTCTGGTTTAGTGGGATCTAATCCAAAAATGTGGAATAATTCTTCTGACCAAGTAACTTTTCTTTTAATTACATCAAATTTCCAACTACCAATATGGGCGACTCTTTGAGCATCTGCTAAATTAGTTTGACTCTCCTGTAATGCTTGAGAGGCAATTTTGCGATCGCTCACATCAAATAATACACCGTACCAAACAGTATCACCATTTTCTCGTCGTTCTGGTCGCGATTTTGCTTGCACCCATTTCAACTTTCCCGAAGCTGTAAATATCCGCCATTCGTGGGAAAAAGGTGCTAAATTTTGGCTACTAATCGCCACAGCTTCTTGGTAGCTTTGATAATCTTCAGGATCAAAAGCATCGAACATAATTTGGGGATTTTCTAATACTTCTTCTTGTGGGAATTCGTAAATTTCTTCGATCGATGGACTCATATATTCAAAACCGATCGCACCATTGGAATTTATGACAAATTCATAAACTGCTCCCGGTATATTAGCGACTAATTTTTGGAACCGCGCTTCGCTTTTTTCCAACGCTTGCTCAGCTTGTCTGCGAGCCGTAATATCTCTGGCTACCCACAACACAGATTTTTCCGAAATAGGAGAAATAGTAGCAGTAAAGCAATATTCTTTGTCAGCTAAGTTTAGATTATAATCAATGTTAATATTTTGGTTTTTTATTAATGATTTTTTAATTTCTTCTAGCCAATTAGTAATAAAAATTTCTTCTGTTAGTAAAATTTCTAATATCCGAGTAATTAATTCATTACTATGCGCTAAATTATTGAAATTTGTGGGAATAAATTCTACATTCTTAATCCGTTCTTCTTGGAGATTAATAATCATTACTAAATCTGTCATTGCCTCGAAGACAGTACGCATCTTCTCTTCGGTAGCCTTAATTTTTTGTTCGGCTAAATGACGATAATGAATTGTCGTTTTTAATTTGTCATTTAAAGTTTTTAATTCTATTGCTTGCTGCTCAACTAAATTTTGTAAAGCAGTAAGCTTTGGATTAATTTCTGTGGTATTCATTGCTTCTAGCAAGTGCTTTTGAATACTTTGCTGAGTGATTATACCAATTAAATTACCTATTTTACCAACAACAGGTAAATAATTAATTTGATGTTTTTGCACTAAATAATTAACGAATAACAAATCTTTCACTGCGCTTTCATTGATGGTAATTAACTCTTTATTAATTACAGAAGCTAGAGATAAGTTACTCAATTGAACACCGGAAGCGATTAATTGTATTATTTCGCGTTCTGTAAATAAGCCAACTACAGGACTGTCTGGTTCAGCGTTAGCCAATACTACCAAATAACTAGTAAAATTTTGGTTCATTAAGGCGATCGCTACATCTACTGTAGTCTCTGCTGTAGCAGTCAAGGGATGGTAATTTATTAGCGAGCTATTTTCCTGGTTCTCCATAACAAGAATATAACGTAAAGTTAAAAAATTTGAGTGTTAAAAATCAGCTTTAGTTTGCGGGTAATATCGAGCCACGATTGGAGGCTAATTTATCTGCCCAACGAGTTGTCTCTGGTAAACGATATTTGGTAATACAACGCAAAACATAATCAATGGCTGTAGGTAAACTAATGCGATGTCCGCTGGAAACATAAACAGGTTTTACTCTGGTGCGTGTCCGTAAAACAGCACCAATTGTCTCGCCACGATATACTAAAGGTTGCCAAGCGCCCTGTTGTTCTGGCAATTCATCGTGTTTGCCAACTAATAAAGATTTTGCCACTCCGATCGCCGGAATATCCGTAAGTAAACCTAAGTGACTTGCAATACCGAATCGACGGGGATGTGCGATTCCCTGACCATCGCATAAGATCAAATCGGGTGTAATACTGAGTTTTTCCAGTGCTTCTATGACAGCGGGAACCTCTCTAAAAGAGAGAAATCCGGGAACGTAAGGAAAAGTGGTAGGACGGTAGGCTAGAGTATACTCCTGCAACTGCAAGTCAGGAAAACTTAAAACTGCTACAGCGGCTCGCGTTATGCTTCCAGACTCCGTAAATCCTACATCAACTCCCGCAACGTGCTGTACAGTAGTCAATTGATCCGAAGTAATCACCTCTGAGGCTAGCTGCTGCTGAATAATAATTGCTTCTTCCGCTGTCAAAGGCCAATCATGACGTTGATTTATCTTCATCTTTAAATACCCTTTTATTTTTAAGTTTAGCCTTGGAAATATGACTAGAACCAAAGAGCGATACACCCCAAATCCTAAATCCCAAATATAAAATGCGATGATTGATTAATCATACTTAGAATCAAGCTTAATATATTCCTCAAACTTAACAATTAAATTAATTAAATTTAAGCTATGTTGGGAAAACTGTTAGGGGCAAGATATCAAATAATTCAAGTTTTGGGTGCAGGAGGATTCGGCGAAACTTACATCGCTGAAGATCGGCAACGTCCAGGTTATCCGAGATGTGTAGTCAAACGCTTTCGTCCTACCAATCAGAATACAAGTTTTTTAACTGTCGCTCGACGGCTTTTTTATACAGAAGCAGAAACTTTAGAAAAGTTGGGACGACATGACCAAATTCCCCGACTATTGGCTTACTTTGAAGAAGATAAAGAATTCTACTTAGTCCAAGAATTTATCCAAGGACGTTCCCTGAGTGATGAATTAGGCACGGGGAAAAAACAATCAGAAGCTTATGTACTAAACTTGTTAGAAGATGTGTTAGGAATTCTTAGTTATGTGCATAACCAAGGCGTAATTCACCGCGATATTAAACCCAGTAATTTAATTCGCCGGAATTCGGATGGGAAGTTAGTTTTAATTGATTTTGGTGCCGTTAAATCGATCGAAACTCAAATGGCAGGTGAGCCAAAAGATCAGATGGAATTAACGGTGGGAATTGGTACTCAAGGTTATATGCCTTGCGAACAATTGGCGGGAAAACCCAGGTTTAATAGCGATATTTATGCCTTGGGAATGATTGCGATTAAAGCTTTAACAGGACTTCAGCCTTTGCAACTACCCAATAGCCCCCAAAATCATGAAATTATCTGGCAAAATCACGCTCAAGTTAGCCCAAATTTGGCAGCTATTTTAGATAAGATGGTGCGTTATCATTGGAGCGATCGCTATCAGTCAGTCTCTCAAGTATTAGAAGCTTTGGGAAAAATTTCTAGTCCGGTACCTCAAACAGAATTACCTTCAGAAATTAAACAATCTTTAGGAAAAATCCAGCGATTATTAGTGATTGCTACTGGAGTAGCAGCAGTTATTTTCTTAGTTGCTTTGTTCGGGAAAAGTTTAATTACCTTATCTGTAAATTTCCATCCTAATTCTTTATTTAACCCAAGTAATCAATCGGATTCTGCTGCCGATCGGATTAGTTTCGGCACTAAAAGTTTAACTCCCTGGCAAATTAACCCTTATAAACAAGAAGGAATAGATTTAATTAAATCTGGCGCTTATGAACAAGCAGTTTCGGCTTTGGAAAATGCCAGAAAAGTTAATCGTAGCGATCCAGAAACTTTAATTTATTTGAATAATGCCCGCATTGGTAATGCTAAAGCTTACAGTATTGCCGCAGTTGTACCATTAGTTACTAGTTCTCAGAGTGCTTTGGAAATGTTGCGCGGTGTAGCCCAAGTACAAGCGGAAATTAATGCGGCTGGTGGAATTAATGGAATTCCCCTTAAAGTGGGTATTGCTCATGATGATAATCAACCAAAAGTTGCTCAATCTGTAGCCCAAGAATTAGTGAAAAATCCCGAAATTTTAGGTGTGGTAGGGCATGGAATTAGTGATACAACTTTGGCAGCTGCATCAGTTTATCAAGAAGCAGAATTAGTGGCAATTGCTCCGATTAGTTCAGCGGTGCAACTTTCGGGATTTGGTGGTTATATTTTCCGCACTATGCCGAGCGATCGCTTCACCGCCAGAGCTTTAAGTAATTATATGTTAACTCAGTTGAAAAAAGAAAAAGTGGTAATATTTTATAATTCTGCTAGTCTGTATAGTAAATCTTTAAAAGATGAATTTAAAAATGCTTTGTTCTATGCCGGAAGAGGTAAAGTTTTAACCGAAATTGATTTGGCTAGACCTGATTTTAACGCTAAAGCTACTGTCGAACAAGCAATTGAAAAAGGTGCAGAAGTGATTATGCTAGTACCTAGTAGTGATGTAACCGATCGCGCTTTGCAAGTTGTACAAATCAACCGTCGCCGCTTAAATTTATTAGCCGGGGATGGCTTTTACGGGGATAAAACTTTAGAAATTGGTGGCGAAGCTGCCGCCGGAATGGTGTTAGCAATTCCGGGAAATATTAACGGAAAAAAAGGCGAATATTTTCAGAAAAAGGGCTTACAAATTTGGGGTCTAAATGTCAATTGGCGCACGGCTTTTGCTTATGATGCTACCCAAGCTTTAATAGCTGCTATTGGTAAAAATCCTACCCGCAAAGGCGTACAGCGATCGCTTGCGGCACCAGATTTTACAATTTCTGGAGCTACTGGAGATGTGAGTTTTCGGGCTACAGGCGATCGGGAAGCCTCTGTACAACTAGTAATCATTTCTCCCAAAACTCCCGAAAAACCAGAAAACGGTTATCAGTTCACTCCATTAAACTAATCTGAGATCAGAGCACCTTGAGGCAGAGCCTCCATTCTTCGTTCCATTTGTTGAACCGGGGAACGAGGAACGAGGATCTAGGAGGTTCCACCTCCTTTGAGTGCAAGATCTCAGTAATGACTCAGATAATTTATAACTAAGTTTATGTTAAAATTTGTGTCCTTATCTAGAGACTCATAAAAGTCTTTTTCCCTGGCAAAGTTGTTTTTATTAAAGAGAAACAAAATTTTTAGCTTTTCTCCGTGTATTAATAGATGAAGTTAGATAAAGAATATTTACGTAAGTATGACAAAAGTAAAATTTGGCAACTTCGCCCGTGTTTCTACCGATAGGCAGATGCGACGAAAAAACTTAAGATTAAATTAAATATGATTAAAATTTCGATGCTCATATAAATAAATGACGAATGATGCAGAAATAAGAACAGTATGTAATTACCCGTTGATCAGCTCAGATATCGCGCAGAAAAGATCGAGTTGTTCTGAAGAAATCTTGCGAATCTACCAAAGGGCAATGGCAGCAGCAATCAATGGAATAGTGATTACCGATGCGAGTGGGCCTAACTTACCAGTTATTTACTGTAATCCTGCCTTTGAAAAAACCACAGGTTATACAGCTGAGGAAATAATAGGAAAAAACTGCCGACTTTTACAAGGAAAAGACACCGATCCCAATGCGATCAAGCAAATTCGCCAAGCTATCCGTCAAGGGGAAGAATGTTGTGTTATTGTGAAAAATTATCGCAAAGATGGCACAGCTTTTTGGAATGAGCTAACAATTTCCCCTGTGCAAGATGCTGATGGAAAAATCACTCATTTTATCGGCATTCAAAATGACATTACCAAACGCAAGGAAGCGGAAGATTCCCTACAAAAAGCTTACGAAGAATTAGAAAAAAGAGTAGATGAGCGGACAGCGACTTTAAAACAGATTAATGAAAAATTGCAATTAGAAATAGCCGATCGGCAAAAAATTGAAGCAGCATTACGGGAAAGCGAAGCGAGATTTCGGGCAATTTTTGAAAGAGCAGCAATTGGTATTGCTTTAGTTAACATGGAAGAAAAACCTGTAGTTAGCAATACCGCCTTGCAAAACATCCTTGGTTATAGCAATGAAGAACTTCGCCAAAAGACATTTAGCGATTTTACATATCCCGATGATAGAGATAAAAATCAAGAGCTTTATCAAAAGATGATTCTTGGTGAACTCGATCATTATCAAATGGAAAAACGCTTTTATCACAAAAACGGACAGATAGTATGGGCAAATTTGACAGTTTCCTTAATGCGAGATGAGCATGGTAAACCGCAATTTGCTGTGAGTATGGTGAAGAATATTAGCGATCGCAAACAAGCAGAAACAGCACTGCAATTATCTCAAGAAAGGCTAAAATTTTTACTTTCCTCTAATCCCGTTGTCATCTACAGTTGCAAAGCTTTTGGGGACTATGGCGCGACATTTATCAGCGAAAATGTTCGCTCCTTATTTGGTTATGAAGCCGAAGAATTTGTTAATGATTCAGGTTTTTGGGCAACTCACATTCATCCAGAAGATGCTCCTGGTGTATTCGCTAATTTATTACATTTATTAGAGCATAATTATCACAACCACGAATATCGTTTTCTCCATAAAAATGGTAAATATATCTGGGTATATGACCAGACAAAATTAATTCGAGATCAGCAAGGAAACCCTTTAGAAATTTTGGGTTATTGGGCAGATATTAGCGATCGCAAAGAAACCGAAGATAAACTCAAAACCTCCTTAAAAGAAAAAGAAGTATTACTCAAAGAAATTCACCACCGAGTTAAAAACAACTTGCAGGTAATTTCTAGCTTGTTGAAACTGCAATCTGGATATATCAACGATCAACAAACATTAGCATTATTTGGCGACAGTCAAAACCGTGTCAAAGCTATGGCTTTAATCCATGAGAAATTATATCAATCTTCCGATCTAGCTAGAATTTCTCTATCCGAATATATTCACCAATTAGCAGATAACTTAGTTAACTCTTATGCTTTAAAAGCCAACAATATCAAATTAAATATTTTTGTAGCTCAGTTGTTTTTAGATGTTGACACAGCAATTCCCTGTGGGTTAATTATTAACGAACTACTTTCCAATTCCCTAAAATATGCCTTCCCTGATGGCAAATCTGGAGAAATAAATATAGAATTTAAGTTACTTGGTCAAGAGAAATTATACTTAAAAGTTAGTGATAATGGAATTGGTTTACCAGCAGATTTTCAACTTGAAGAAACAGAATCATTAGGTTTACAGTTGGTCTATAACTTAACTGAACAGCTTGGCGGTAATCTCACCATAGATTCTAGTAATGGGACATCTTTTAAAATCATCTTTCGCCCCAGCATTTCTTCGCTATATTAGCAATAACAGGTAAAAAAGTCAGGTAAATAGCCAATGAAATCTTCCCATAGTTCTTACATCTTGGCAAGTATCACCATATTGCTTTTAGTAGTCGCAATTTTTTTTAAACCTTTTGTAATTATTAATGCTGGCGAACGAGGCGTTGTCATGAAATTTGGGCAAGTTCAAGAGCAGGTATTAACTGAAGGAATACACCCAATTATCCCCATAGTTAACACCGTAAAAACTCTCAGTGTCCGAGTGCAAAAACATCAAATTCCCGCCCAAGCTTCTTCTAAAGATTTGCAAGATGTATTTACAGATGTAGCACTTAACTGGCATATTAGCCCAGATAAATCTAATATTGTTTTTCAACAAATTGGGGATGAAGATGAAGTAGTACAACGCATTATTAATCCGGCAATTGAAGAGATTTTAAAAGCAGTGATGGCGCTTTATACAGCAGAACAAATTATTACCAAACGGGGGGAAGTCAAAGCTGGTATTGACGAGCAATTGACATCAAGATTAGCTCAGTATAACATCGCAGTTGATGATATTTCTTTGGTAAATATTCGCTTTTCTCAAAGGTTTAGCGAAGCAGTGGAAGCCAAACAAATTGCTGAACAAGAAGCCAAAAGAGCCGAGTTTTTAGCTTTAAAAGCTACCCAAGAAGCACAAGCAGAAATTAACCGTGCTAAAGGACAAGCAGAAGCGCAAAGATTACTTCGAGAAAATTTAACAGCAGAGATTTTGCAGAAAAGAGCGATCGACAAATGGGACGGACATTTCCCCACTGTTTTAGGTGGCAATGGTGCGCTACCATTTATTAATATTGCCCCCAATGAATTACCACCCACAGTTCAACAGTGAACGCACCAAGTCACGGCATAACTAATCTTTTCCTGTTGGGTAAACAAGTAGGGTGCGTCAGATCTAAAATTGTTAAACTAAGCGAAGTTTTAGTTTTTCTGACGCACCCTACACCGGACAAAGACTTAATATACTCGGCGCGGTCACAAACTGTTGTTTTGATTTGTAGGGGCGAAGCATTCCGGTACATATATTTGGCGATAACCAACAAATTATTGCCGGAATGCTTCGCCCCTACTCTATGACCGTGAACAGTATATTAATTAGTACTAATACCAAACCTAGCCAACAATTCTTCACGGGATAATTGAAGTATCAAGCGCGAATACTCCTCTGGAGGTAACTGTAGTAAAGGTTCAATTACCTTCGCCAGTTCCTCATCCACAGAGTCAAATCTTAGTCTCAGCAAATTTCCCACAACAAGGCGACGTTCCTGTAAACTTCCTTCTCGTATTCCTTCCTGTATTCCTTCGCGCATTCCTTCACGTAAAGTATTTTCCCGCCATTCCAAATAAGCTGGTGTTAAATTCATAATCAATTCCCTCTCATCTTCAGTTAAATTTTCTTTCCTTTCCACTAGGAGTTCTTCTAAATATTGTTTGGCAAATTGATCGTGTGGTTGTCGAGTCATTAGATTTTAAATTTCGAGAACGAGTTAAACTGGAAATGCGATCGCAAAAGGTGACTTGTATGTTTGTCGCAACTTCTCAATTAGGATTAGTTACAAAGGGAGCTTTGCTTTCAAATGTAACATGGGAAACGCTGGAAAAGTTGGATGTAGATTTGACAGGAACAGGCGCACGTTTAACTTATTTGGATGGGTATTTAGAAATTATGTCTCCCTTATCTGAAGAACACGAAGAACCTAGAAACACTTTAGGTCAGCTTTTAGAGATTTATCTGCGGATGAAAAACATTCGTTTTTACGGACGAGGGAGTACAACGATCGGAAAAAAAGAGTTAGGCGCAAGGAAAGAACCAGATGAATCTTATTGTTTGGGTACGCGCAAATCAGTCCCAGATTTAGCAATTGAAGTGATAGTAACTAGCGGGGGAATTGACGTTTTAGAAATTTATCGACGAGTGGGAGTTCGGGAAGTTTGGTTTTGGCAAGATGGTGTAATTTCGGTTTATTGTTTGCGGGAAACGGGATATGAATTAGTGAGTAATAGTGAAGTTTTGCCGGAATTGGATTTGCGATCGCTAGAGTTCTATTCTCGCATGGCAGATCAATATGATGCGGTGAATGCTTTTATGAATTTTCTAACCGCAGATGTAGGGCATTGAAATGTTAAAATAGCCACAAGGCAAGAATTAAGTTGGGGGAAAATAATTATGACCGCTACTCTACAGTCAACAGAACGGCAACACTACACCCCAGAGGAATATTTAGCAAGAGAAGAAACCGCAGAATTTAAAAGTGAATATCACGATGGGGAGATTGTACCAATGACGGGTGGAACTACAAATCATAATCAAATCGCTGGAAATATTTACATCGCTTTAAGTCTGGCTTTAAAAGGACAAAATTACCGAGTCTTCATCGGTGATGTACGCTTATGGATACCGAAAGTGAAACGCTTTACTTATCCTGATGTAATGGTAATCGCAGGTCAACCGGAATATTACAATAATCGGAAAGATACTATTACCAATGCTCAAGTAATTATTGAAGTTTTATCGAAATCAACTAATAATTATGATAGAGGTGATGAATTTAGATTCTATCAAACAATCCCTAGCTTTCAAGAATATATTTTGATCGCTCAGAATCTAATGTTTATCGAACAGTATTCTAAACAAGAAAATAAACGTTGGTCTTATAGTGTTTATGATGAAGAAGATCCGGTATTAACTTTCAGTTCTTTTCAGGTGGAAGTACCTCTGGCAGATATTTATGATAAGGTTGATTTTGCGGAAGTGGAAGTTGAAGAATATCCAGAAGATTTTCACGAAGATGAGGGGGAATGAGTGCGATCCAACACACTTTTAACTCGCCTCACTTTACACTAATTGTGAGTTACTATGGAATCATGCCCAGCTAAAAGTAGGTAGATTACCAACAAATTGAAAACTTATGGATAACAACACTAAAGAAATTTACAATTACACAGTTATTCTGGAAAAAGAATCAGATGGAGGTTATCACGCTTTTTGTCCTATACTAAAAGGTTGTCATTCTCAAGGAGATTCTTTTGAAGAAGCGATCGCTAATATCACAGAAGCTATAGAATTATATATTGAAAGTTTAAGGGCTGATAATCAGCCAATTCCTACTGAAGATTTAATTGTTAAGCCTTTAAGGATATTGGCATGAGTAATTTTCCCAGCGTCAAGGCTAAAGACTTTATCAAAGTCATCGAAAATTTAGGTTTTTATCTTGACCGTCAAAAGGGGAGTCATGCTATTTACAAGAATTTTTAGCCCACTGCATAATCACTCATTTCTCGCATGAAAGGAGGATAAAAACCTAACACAATATCTTGTTTTGGTACGCCTAAATTAACTAAATCTGCTGCAATATCATGCTCTGTTGAATTGTAAAAAATCCAGATTTTATCATTGCGAATATCAAGATGTATTATACAATGATGCACCCAGCGTTTATGTTGCCAACCCAGATGCACAATTTGATAGTGATTTCGCTGTGTATCAAAGATAGTTTCAACTTCAATATCACCATAAGCTGGCTTAATTTCTGCATAATCCATCAATAATTGCTGGACAATTTGCTGATAGTTGGTTAATTTATCCGTTAGTCCTTCCATTGTAAAATTTGCTCCAATTCAATGTCGTAAATAATCAATTTTACGGAATTTTCTTGCAGCATTGATGCTGGAAAATCAAGTTGAAAGAAGCTATTATAGATTAGATCGGGGATGGCTAGATAGAGAGTGCGATCGGGTTCTTCACGACGTAATGCAGCGCGATAGTTAATAAATTGCCCCAGTGCTGTATGAAACTCTGAAATTGCTGATGCACTAGCCAAAAAACTTTTGACTTCTACCGCAATTTTCTCATCTCCTCGCTCTGCTGCTAGTAATCGTTCTGCCCCCAAGTCAATTTCCATCTCTACACCGCCTACTTTAATCTTAAGTGGATCATGAGTAACATTCCACCCATCCTTAGTAAGAGCCGTCTTAACAACTTGATGAAAACGATCTTTAGCCACAATAGACGATTCGATCTAGAGGTGCAATTTAAAAGTATCACATTGAGCGATCGAGAGCGATCGCATTTCCCAAAAAACTACAAAACACTGAAGAGTTGCAGAATTCATAGCTGTTCGTAATCTAATAAATTAGCTTTTCCTTCTGCAATTTCCTGTTTGGCGCGTCGTGCTGCTTTAATTAGTTGCTGTTGCGTTTTCTGAAAAGATTTATCCCATTTAATTTCATCTTCCAAATCGGCAATATATTCTCGTAAATGTTCTGCAACTTGCTCTTGCAAAGTTTTCGGTAAAGACTCCATCATAGCTATTACGGTAGTAATTGCTGGGGATGACGGCTCTACCGGATTTATGGTGATAACAAAATCTTATTTAATCGTAGGGTGTGTTAGGCACGGGCGATAAATTCAGCATTCCAATCCATCAATAAATTCCCGTGCCTAACGCACCGTTCCCTGGTTTGTAACATATATGAACATTTTTCCCCATTAACCCGAAAGAGCCGGGATGACATAGTATAATACTCCAATTCTCTTACGAACATTATCACCTCTATGTTCCCAGGTAGAACGTGGGAACGAGCAGAACCCGATTTCTGAGCCATACAATAAGAATATCTCAAAATTAATCCGTCCCTTTACTCAAATGACAGAATCAACCCAAAAACGTCAAGTTCGTCGAGGTCGCATTTTTCCCGAATACCAAAGCAGTCCAGAAAGTCGCGCCAAACGCATTGCCCAAAGGGAAGAATTAGGTAAGCAATGTCGCCAAATTTTCGAGCAAATTCGCCCACAACTAATGCCAACTCATTACAATTGGTTCATCGCTATTGATGCAGAAACGGGTAACTATTTGCTTGATGAAAAGTTCGATAGTTTAATGCAAAAAGTAAAAGTGCATTATCCGTCTAATGGTAAAGTGAGGTTAACTGCTTTTCGGCTGAATGAAGATGGTTATTGTGGGTTAATATGATTTCGGGTCGCTTTGAGGAACGGGGAAAGCTGATTTTCGAGATTGGATTAGTAAAGGTTAATAAATTTATGCAATTTTTGAAACAAAAGATAGCGGAAAATTTAGAACGACTGCCAGAAGGTGAACTTCAAAAAGTTCTAGATTTTGTTGATTTTTTGGTATGGCGAAACAGCAAACGAAAGGACACAATCTCACCTGAAAAAGATTCTAATTTGGAATCATCAGCGATCGATGATTCTATGGTACATTATGTAGAAGGAGTGTTAGTTGTAAAAGCTGCATCAAGAGAAGCGGGAGAAGAAGTTAAATGGGAAAATCTTGTCCCAGAAATGCGAGAAGAAAGAATTAGGAAATTTATGCCGTGATGAGAGTTTTGTTTGATACATCTGTGCTAGTAGCAACGATGCTGGAAGAACATCCCCATCACTCTAAATGTTTTGCTTGGTTACAGCGAGTTAGAACAGAAGAAATAAAAGGATTTATTTCAACTCACAGTATAGCTGAACTTTATTCTGTACTTACTCGCTTTCCTCGCACTCCAAGAATTAATCCGGGGTTAGCACAACAATTAATTAGGGAAAATTTGAATAAGTTTAAGAAAGTTGCTTTAACTGTTGAAGATTATGAAGAGACGGTGGCGAAAATGGTGAGTTTAAATTTACCAGGAGGAGGGATTTTTGATAGTTTAATTGCTCAGGCTGCGCTTAAAGCAGAAGTTGATATATTATTAACTTTAAATCCTCATGATTTTACTCGATTGGGTGATGATGTGGCTCGATTGGTGCAAGTGCCGATTTAGGGCGATAGAGCCTCGTAATTTATACATTAACATCTCATAACTTGGTTGCAATTTTAGCGATCGCATTTCCCAGAAAACTACAAAATAGCGATCGCATCCCCATTAATTTACCTGTTTGCGATCGCACTTTGAAAAAAGAATGCAACACAGATGAGATCCCCCTAAATCCCCCTTAACAAGGGGGACTTTAAGACAAATTCCCCCCTTGTTAAGGGGGGCTAGGGGGGATCTCATCTTAGGAAACAGCAACTTCTTTCTGATTATTGCCTTGATTACTTTGTTGCCAAAGTGTGGCATAGATTCCTTTTTGTTCAATCAAATCTGCATGGCTACCTGATGCCACAATGGTTCCGTTTTCCAGCACAAAGATTTTATTAGCCCGCAACGCATGGGTAATGCGGTGGGTAATCATAATTACTGTGCGTTCTTTGGCGATGCGATCGATCGTCGCCAGAATACCCGCTTCTGTTGTCAAATCGAGTGCTGATGTGGCTTCATCCAGAATGAGAATAGCAGGATTTCTCACTAATGCTCTAGCAAGGGCAATTCTTTGGCGTTGTCCACCCGATAATTGTCCGCCTCTGTCACCGACAGGGGTATCGTAACCTTGAGGTAAAGTTAAAATAAAATCGTGAATTTCCGCATCTTTAGCGGCGGTTTCTACTTCCTCATCGGTGGCTTCTAAATATCCCATTCTGATATTTTCTCGGACTGAAGTGTTAAATAAAATTACTTCTTGCGAAACCAGTCCAATTTGCTCCCGCAGGGATTTTTGAGTGCAGGAACGCAAATCAATGCCATCAAAGAGAATGCTACCTTTATCGGGGTCATAAAGTCGGGTTAATAGGTTAACTATTGTACTTTTACCCGCACCTGAATGTCCAACAAAAACGACAAAATCGCCTTGGTGGATGATTAGGGATAGGTTATTAACTCCTTTTCGCTCTGAAGAATAGTTAAAGATAACGTTATCAAATCGAATTTCACGGTAAAAATGGGGTAATTCAATGGCATCTGGTGCGTCTTGGACTTGGGGAACTTCAGCCAACAGAACGGAGATGCGCTGCATCGCGGCTATTCCTTCTATTAGGTAGGGCAGGGAAAAAGTAAAGCTGAGGATATTTAGATTTAAACCGACTAATAAAACCTGAAAAGAGACGAGCGTACCTACTGTAATTATGTTTTTGTAGGTCATTACTGCGCCGATACTGATGACGGCAAGCTGGACAAATACAAAGACTAAAGTGGGAATCCTTTGGACTAAATAAGAGGAAAACTTGGCTTTTACATAAACTTTTTTTAGAGCCTGCAAATCCTTGGAAAAATTGTTAATCGTTCGGGGCTGCAAGCCGAACATTTTAACAACTGCTTGGGAGACAATATTTTCTTGAACGACATTGGCAATTTGTCCTTGTTTGTCTCTCAGTTGATAGGTTTGCTCTGTCGCTGTTTGACCAATTTTGGCGGGTGCTAGGGTGCAGAAGGTTAAACCAATACAACTAATTAAACCCAACTGCCAGTTGAGGGAAAACATTAAAATAGCAGAAAATAGAATGCTGCCTAATTCTAAGATTATTATTAATCCGTAAGCCAAGCTATTTTCTATTTTTTCGATATCGGCTG
This sequence comes from Floridaenema aerugineum BLCC-F46, assembly GCF_041929345.1. Lineage (NCBI taxonomy): Bacteria > Bacillati > Cyanobacteriota > Cyanophyceae > Aerosakkonematales > Aerosakkonemataceae > Floridanema > Floridanema aerugineum. Next base: position 18,119 of record NZ_JBHFNQ010000045.1, on the reverse strand, counting down.
AAAAACAGTTGACAATATCTCCGGCTGAACGTCGCCCAAAAAACTCCATAGATAGGTTTTGCAGGCGAACGAACATAGAGTGGCGGATATTGTTGATGACTGAAATGTTAAACCGCGTCGCCCAAAAATCTCCTAGTAAACCGACGAATACAAATAAAATTGCTGCTCCACCCAGCAATAGGATAATTAAAACCAGAAGACGGTAATTTTGGGGAATAATGGCTGCGTCGATAATAAATTTTAAGCTCATTCTGATTGAGGATTCAAAAGCTGCCTCAAAAAGACCACGAGCGATCAGAAGAATAGCTAACCATTGGTAGGGGGCGATGTATTTATTCAGTTCTTTGAGAAACCAAATTAGATTCATCTGATTATGTTCATATATTTTCAGTTATTTTTCAAGCCGCACTATAAATTCCCAATTGTAAATATCAGGCTCTTCAATATTATAAATATTTTTTAGATTATTCATTGCCGTAGCAGAATCATCAAAATCAATTTCAAAACTTAGTCGTTTAAAGCCTATTTCCTTAAAGATTCGATTCAACCGCAAGGGAGTATAATAGATTTGTCGATCTTTCCATTCTTTATCATGCCAAGCACTATGGGGTAAGTCAATTGTTCCATCTGTTAACCAATGTGCTTTAGATTTATCTAAATAGGCTACTTCTAAATCCCAAAATATAGTGGGAAAAAAACCGTATAATTTACCACCGGGTTTAAGCACTTGATAAAATTCAGCAAGCATCTGACGATTTATTCGATCGTCACCTGATAACACCGAATTAACAACTAAGACATAATTAAATTGCTCCTGCAATTCAGGTTTTTGTTTTGTCAGCTTTGTAGAATCAATTTCCTCAAAAACTAATTGATGATTATTTAATCTGTTTTTTCCATCAACTTCTTGCCAATTTCTTTTAGCTTGTTCGATAGCGGTTTTTGAGAAATCAGTACAGTAAATTTGTCCAATCTGCGGACAAAAGCCTAATAATGTTTTTTGAAGGTAAATCTCCGAACCACAACCGGGAATCAAAACTTTTGTTTCAGGAGAGTTAGGGATAACAAAACTATCATAATCAGTAGAAGGGTGTATGAGTTTTTCACATATTTTAGGATTTTGAGTCATACTGAAAGTGAATTTGGAATATTCAGCATGAATCTTATTCCATATAGCTTTTTCTTGTTCAAAAGATGGCAAATCAGGAGCAGCTTCTATGAGCCATTTGTAATTAATATTCATTATCATTTCCTATTTATATTCTCAGAAACACAAGGATTTATGTTGATTTTTAATACCGCAAACACAAACTATTATGCCTAGTAAAAGCTCCAGCAATAATCTCAATCATCACTTGCGTAAACGCCATACCGGAAAGGTATAAGATAGTACCCACAGAGGTAGCACTGGGATCGGTAAAATCAAACAGAGGCTTAGAAGAAATGGAGCAGTTAGAATTCACCTCCAGAACGAATATTTCTTGGGATGCTTTATCCATACGCAAATCAATCCGTCCATAACCATTGCCATCTATCGCACAGTAAGCACGTTTGGCTAACTCGCCAAGCCTCTTATGCAGTTCTGGTTCGGCCAGTTGGTAAGAGCAAAACTTTTCTTCTGGTAATAAAGAAGTTTCTCCTTCATTTTGTCCCCAGTAGCGATAATGAGATAAAAATCTTTCAGTTTCAGGCAAGTTGGGGTGAAACACTCGTTCTATTGCTGGATAAACCTTGATATTATCTGGGTGTCTAGCATTTCCTATCAGGAAAACAGCAAACTCTGAGCCATTGATAAATCTTTCTACAAAAATGTTATTTAATGGGCATTGTTTCTTATGCTGTTTGTTTACCAAACGCTGGACTTGTAACCCGATCTGTTCATCATTTTGAACAACAGAATTCAGCCAAATTCCCTGACTGGCGCTAGAAATTGATGGTTTCACAATCAAAGGAGTAGGAAGACGCTGGCAAATTCCTGCAATACAGTTCATGTCTGAAATTACTTCATAAGGTGCAGTAGATACACCAGCTTCAACCAAAGCCTGCTTCATTCTGATTTTAGAGATTGTAAGATATTCAAAATTAGAATCTGCCCCTGTAAAAATAATCCCTTTCTCTTCCAACAACTTGATTACAGAAAGACCTGGATAACCATCAACTTCATCAAAACCATTACAATAATTCAGCACCACCGGAGTATAGTCTTTATTAGAAGCTAATACTTCCTCAACTACTGATTGCATATTTTCTAGGGTAATTGGCTGCCATTTCCATTTAATGCCAAGTTCGTGAAAAACGTTTGCTAAATCTTGACGATAACCTTCATTGTCATAAAATTCTCCAATTAATCCTTGGGGTGTAATTTTATAGGGAATAAAAGCCCAGACAAAAATCTGACTGCTAGGGATTGATAAATTTTCTAACATCATAATTGCCTCCATATAAGTGTGTATCAGATTTTTATACTTACTCGAAGCTATTTTAAATTCAAAAAGTTGAGTAAGTAATTAAACAACTATATTAATCGGTGTTCCTTCTATCATTGCTCGAATATTGGCAATGGTTACTTGCTTAATACGTTGCATTGTTTCAGGAGTATACCAACCAATGTAAGGCGTAGCAATGACGCTATCAAGTTTGATTAGTTCTTGTTTAATTGGCATTTTTCTGGGTTCATCTATTTCAAAAGCATACCCTCCAATTTTATTTTGTAGTGCTAATTGATAAATAGCTTCTTGGTCAATTAGACCTTCTCGCCCAATATTCACAATAATCGAATTAGGCTTGACGAATGATAACTTCTCTAAATTGAGGATATTTTCTGTTTCAGCGTTTAAAGCTAAACAAATGACAATGACATCTGCTGTTTGCAGTAGTTCTTCTAGCGATACTAAAGAAAGTTCGGTTTCTTTAGTAGTTCGATTATAAGCAATAACTTGCATCCCAAGACTTTGACCAAGTTGAGCTATGTAAGAACCAATGGAACCTAGACCAATGATACCAAGGACTTTTCCTTTTAGCTCAAAACCTTTTAAACCAGATGATCGACCATAACCTTCTTTAGTTGCTCGATCAGCAGCCGGAATTTTTCGAGCTAAAGCAAATATTAAGCTTATAGCTAATTCACCTACCGGAACTTTTGAATAACGTCCAAGGTTAGAAACAATAATACCGCGTTTTTGAGCCAATTTAGTATCGATCCAATGATACCAAGTCGTAGTAATAGAAATTCCTTTCAAATGCGGTGAAGCATCAAAAAAATGATGAGAAATAATATAATTTTCTAAAGGTGAAATAATAGCATAATTAGCGTTACTAATGTTAGCAATCAATTCTGATTCATTTTTTGGAGAAGGAAATTCAATATATTCTCCTAGTGCTTCTATTTGTTTTTTTTCTGATGCTGAAAAATCTAAAAAATCAGCTGTTAGATTAGCTATTTTCATAATGTATAAATTCCTTGACAATCATTCACTGATCTTGCTAAAATTAACATTTCTTGAACAGCTTGCAAGGCTGATTCTAAAGCCCCTTGCATCCATGAATGCTTCAAAGATGCGTGTTCGCCAGCAAAATAAATTCGTCCTTCAGGTGCAATAATAGCTTCGTACAAATCAGAATGTTGACTGGGTAAATAAAAAGCAAATGCCCCTTTAGACCATTCATGATTATTCCAACTCCAATTGGTAATTTTTTGCAACATATCTAGCTGAGTAATTTGCGGGTGGAGATGACTTAGATTCTTGATTACACAATTTTTTTGTTTCTCAGGATCAAGTTGATCTAATTGAAGTGCTACCTCACCCCAAGTATAGGATGCCAACATTACGCTAGGGCTATGGGAAACTAGCGGATTTTTTGCTTGAGCATTATCAGAAGGATAATACGTCATTCCTGTGGGCAAATCTGTAAAAGTGCCACCGCCAAAGATTTTATCGTCTATCTCCCAGAAACGCTTTTTGGTAATAGCCAGAATCTTGGTGGCTGGTTGATACTTTAATTCTTGAATGGCTCTTTGTTTCAATGCAGAAAAAGCGGGATTAATTTCCAGACGATTTAAGACAGAGAAAGGCAGGGTGCATAGAACAAAATCACCTTCTGCTTTTTTTAATTTGCCCTTATACCGATATATAGCACTAGCACACTTATTGATTGGATCTTGCTCTAAGCGCACCACTTCACAACCCAAAACAGGTTTTGAACGTAGCCTTTTAACAAAAGCCGTTGGGAAAAGATCGAAACCTCCCACAATTTCATAAAATTGATTACTAAAGAGTTCCTGGATAGCTTCACGTAAATGCTCTGTAGCAGCATTTGGCATAAGAGTTTCAATCCCTTGGGTGATAGCCAAAAAAGCGATCGCCTCTTGGGAAAGCCCTGCTCTTTCACAAAGCTGGTGCATAGATAACCGATCGATATCTTGTGTTGTCTTACCTAAAGCGAAAAGATCTGCCTGTTCTTTGGTTGAGAGTGCGCTTAAAATTTCCCCAATAGCTTTTTGCCACAAATCATTAGGTGTCGCTGTTTTTTCCCACCCGGTTAGCTTGAAATACTGATTTAGCTTAGTGGCATTTTTGCGCCGTTCTTTATGTCCTCGGATATAATAATAGGCATCAGGATTGCGATCGACAAACTTTCGTAAAGGCAGACCGAATTTATTCACATAATGTAGAGTGAGTTCGTGTTTTTGAGGAATCCGCATAGCTCCAAGCTCACCATAGAGGCCATTATCAAAGCGTAAAGTACGCACCCTTCCTCCAATATGGTTAGGATCAGCCTCTAGGATAGTTATGGTATGTCCTCTTTTTTCTAGTTCATAAGCCGCACATAAACCTGCAATCCCCGCCCCCACAATCACAACATGAAGATTTTTGGAAGTTGTTGGGATTTTATCTATTTTGTCGATCAGTAAAGTTTTAAGTCCCATAGTAGGTTGAATATTAAATAGACAGTAAAAGTTTGCTAGAGAGGCGTAAGCCTTTTTGATATGAGAATTTCATCAGGTGAAGGGGCGATCGCTCTTTTGACGTGGAAATTTAATCAGGTTGTGGAGCGATCGCCTTCCTACAATTCGTAAACAATTTTTGTGCAGTGTATTGGATTCACGGAAAACTTTGCTTTGATTCCGTTTTCGAGGAATTGATGACTCGCTTATCCTCACTCTTCCTTTTATATCTGGCACATTTTGGGTAATGCGGTTATTTGCAGCGGCTTATCAGTTTCCCAAATGTTCATTGATTCTGATCGCTGTCTCTATCAAATTACTGCTGATAAAATCGCTGATGAAGATGTTGTACTTTCCTCTCCAGGCATTGCTGAGTAAATTGGTTGCTATTATTGGGTTTATTCTTTCTGCATAGTTCTTAATGCTTACGTCTAATGCCCCTCCTATACTTTCCTCTGCACCCGCTATAGTAGCTGCAATATTTAGTGGTGCTGAAACAGCAATCAGATCGTCGATTAGTACACCGCTAATTGTACGGACATGATCTAGTGTCATTACGCCTTGAAGTACCCACAACTTTTCTCTCCCTTTTTCTTCCACCAGTTTACTCAGGTAATTGACGATATTGTCCGGATTACCTGTCATATAGACTTCTTCATTGTAAGGAGATTCGATATCATCCCATATTAAGTGCTTGTATTTGTTTGGTGTGTCCTTGTAATCTGATGATATGATAACCCGTTGATTTGCGTCTACCATTTCTTTGATTGTTGGCAGATTATTAGAATCTACGGGTCTTTTTGCCATAAATGAACCCAAGGAATAACATATTTCACTTAAGAACTTTTCGTAATCATTTTTGTTGAAATTTTGATAATGGGTTATGTGGAGTATTACTATCTCTTTTGGATGAGTCTCCAGAAATATTTTGAACAGTCCTATGATGCTTGTCAAAGTTGTCTCCAAACTTAGCGCCAAACCATGATGAATACAATATCCTACTTCAAGACAGGCAAACCGAAGGTCAAAATATCTTACTCCAGCTTCTAACTGTTGATAAATCGGCTTGCTTTGAGTTTTGATTGAAACTGAATGAAATTGGTAGCATCCACTATCATGCGTTCCTGGAATAATGATTTCATTGAGACAACGATTCTGGATAATTGGATAAAGATTTTCCATCCAATTACGTCGGTCATTTGGTTCTTTTTTTTCCACACCTGATGGTTTAATTTGCTCAACAATAGGTGACGATTGTATTACTCTAGCCGAGACACGGGATATTAATAGACAACGTATTTCATTATTTTTTCCCGCGTATGCTAGGAAGACTCGATCATTATCTATTACCAAAGATGGTTGGGTTTGAGCATCATTTATGTTTGGAATCTCCATTAATTGTGTGAACTTGTTCAGTTTGGGATCTAATATTACTATGTAGATTGAGTTGTTTGTTGTTCTAAATGCTAAATATATACGGTCTTTATATACAGCTAACGCGGGAGCATCGGTATCGGATGCCATTTTAATGCCGCGAAGAAGAGGAACTGGCTGTGAATTGATCGCACTACTTTCTACCATGCGGTGACAATCCCAAACCAAACTTCCATCATCTTTGCGAAACACTCGATAATATTGTCCGTTATACGATACTATTGCTGCTGTGCGAGAAAACAGTTTTTGTATCGGTGGAGGAATCACCTCTGAAATATTATCACCATAGATCAGAAACTGATCTAATGTATCTGAGTGTGCCGTAAACACCATTATTTCTCCGTGTCCACAATTCACCAGGATGGGCGTGATGAGTGTTTCCACCTCCCTATTCACTTCTGTCCTTCCGCGTTTTCTGTCTTCGTGCCTTTGCGCGGATGTTCTTGGAATTTCCTCAATCCTTGTTCTCTTAGTAAGCGTTTTCAAATTAGACCACTTGCGCTCACAGTCGAAGGTTGCAACCCAGACATATGGTTGCTCGATGCCTACGTGAAACAAATAGAGTTTGTTATCGTGAACCTCTAATGCGGGAGCGTGATTAGTTTTCCAATCCTCCTTAACCTCTAAAAGTTCAACCTTTAGGGTATCGGGATTGATTGCCCCCAAATACAACTTGCTATCAGTTCCTTGGTGAGCCATCCAGAGTTTATTGTTCCATAACACTAAAGCTACTTTGCTCTTTGTCAGCCAGTTGGTATTAATAGATATTGTCGATTTTAGTTCCATAGTATTCCTCCGAAAGGTGAGATTGATTCATTTGACCGTAGCTCAACTCGTGATATCCGCGACTACGATAAATTGCACCCAATTCCTTTTTAAGGCACAAAATCCTATCAACGTTTCTCTACTGCATCCTTATCTCCATCATGCCTTCTATCCCCCTCCCGCGTCAGTCGGAAAAGTCGGATCGTAAAGTCGAAAAAGTCGGATGGTCGGATAAACTACCGCACACTGTTAGCTTCGCCAACGAGATTTTTCCCTGTTTAGCTGATCATCCCCACTTAATGCAGTCTTTACCTGTTGTGGCTGTGGAAGGCAAGGTGGCTCGCCCTTCAGATCTGGAAATTTAATCATATTAAGTAACTTACGCTGTTCAAGATGTTTTTTCTCATCTACAAATAAGACGCTCCCCCAATCCAATTTGTGAATTATTCCACAAAACAAATTTTTTCAAATCCCTCAAACCCTATTTTGAGCGGCACTTTTATAGTTCATTCCCGTAACAAGTGTTAAAACAAGGTCAAAAAAACTATTCAAACTAAACTCTATGGTTGCCACTACCTTAAACCTAAACATCAACACTGTTCACCTCTCAGATGAACAATTAACAGTTCTATCAGTTATGTCAAAATAACCGCGAGTTACAGTTTGAACGAACGGCTACAGGAGAATTAATTATTATGCCACCCTTTGGCGGCGAAACCGCCAATCGAGAAGCGGAATTAATTGCCGATTTGGGAATCTGCAATTGGGTTATAGATCCCCGACTTCTTAAAGAAGTCGGGGATCTGATACGGATGCAGTGGTACAATTGGGATGGTTGATTAACCCCCAACAACAAGTAGAAATTTATCGCCAAGGAGAAGAGGTAGAAGTGCGAAATCTTCCTAAAGAATTATCAGGTGAAAATGTATTGCCCGGATTTAGCTTGAATCTATCTCTTTATTAAAAGTATTCGCCCTCAGAAATCGGATTTCTGGGTCTTTAAGAATTATGATACTGGTGTGCCAACGTGAACATTTTTGTAGGGACACGGCATAATTAAAATTTTGGATGACCGACATGATTTGATGATGCCGTGTCCCTACAGTATAATTGCAACTGGAATTTTGTTCCTCAAAGCTAGAAACATCGGTTTTTTCATCCTCAACAGTTTCGGCTTTTTCTAATTCCTCAGATAATGCCAAATTCTCTTCTGCAACTAGTTCTTTTCGTGCAGTATTCTTAGACTTCCTTTGTTTGGGAGATTCGGGAGAAACCTTTGACTTAAACTCAGACAAATCACAGTTAGTTTCATCCTCCCCAACAAAATCTTCACTCAACCGCTTTCGCAAAATTTCCCGCGCCTGAGAAATTCGTTTACGAACGTTATCGTAGGAAATATTCAGCTGTTCGCCAATCTCTCGATAAGATAAATCTGCTTCAAAATGCAGAACAAAAGTCTGGCGCAATCTATCTGGTAACTCATCAATTATATTACGTAAAAATAAATCGAGTTCTTGCCGCGTAGCGGCAAGAACTGGTGTTTCTTCTTGGCTAGCAAATTCTTCTTCCTTTTTAGGAGCAATTTCTTCCCAACTTTCAAATTTCCGAGAACTTCTGTTGCGTTCTCGATGAATATCCACGCAGAGATTTCGAGTAAGTTGGGTCAACCAAGCCTTAAAATTATTGATAACATGATTACCATTTCTAAGCTTCTCCCAAGCTTTGAGCATCGCCCGACTGAGGGCATCTTCTGCTTCCGCTGTATTCCCCTCCATCCACTTCACACAGCAACGGTAAAGATAATCTTGATGTTGCTGCCATAGTTGCCAAAAAGCTGAATCTCTATCTTTAGGAAGATCAATTAATGTTGAATCAGAAGCTAACATTTATTTACTGAGAAACTCCTCTGACACTACAATCTATCCCTGATTTAGACCATGCAAAAGCGACATCCCATTTTGATAAAGGGATAAGCTTTGCCGAATAATTGAAATTGTTTAGTAGCTGCAATTTATTGATATATTTTAATTGTAGACTATGCTCAGTGAAGAGTGTCAATACTTTTTAGCTGCATTTATAAAAAAACATACAAAATTTTTATAGGAACTGTAAAAGTATGTTTTGCATATACTTAGCCAACCCCATAAAACACAACCGTATTAATACTGAAATTAATTAGCCCCCGAACTTAATATATTTCCGCAATTAACAGAAATTCCGCAAATGTAGAGGTTAGTAGGGGATGCCTGTGTTTTTTTACCACAGATGTTCACAGATGAACACAGATGAACACAGATGGTATATGTAAGCTATCTGTTTTTGCTTGAGTTCTTTTTTTAGTACGCAGATGAATGCAGATGAACGCAGATGTGGAGGTATATTTGGGAGGGGATGCGATCGCAAATGTCACCCCAAAACGTAAGAATAGAGGATACGGGATTTTTATCCCTATTTTTGCCGATAATAGGAGTCCACAATTGTGGTTGCACAAAATAATAACACTTACGAACCTAAAACCCAAGAGATTGCTAAACAACTTTTAGCAGCAACTAAGGAAAATCGATCGTTTTTTGGCCATGTGCTCGACCAAATGCGCTGGGATGATAAACTGCTTGCATGGGCGATGAGTAATCCAGGTTTGCGCGTGCAGCTGTTTCGCTTCATTGACTGTCTTCCGGCACTGCGTAGCAAAACTGAAGTTGCTCGTCATTTACAAGAATACCTCAGTGATGAGTCGGTGGAACTTCCCAGCGCATTGAAGGGAATGTTAAATTTTGCTTCTGCTGATTCTATGCCGGGACAGCTGGCGGCGACAACTGTTTCGACTGCGGTGGAGGCGTTGGCGCATAAGTACATTGCTGGGGAAAATGTTCAGCAGGTAATTAAGACGATCGAACGTCTCAGAAAGGATAAAATGGCTTTTACCATTGACCTTCTTGGTGAGGCGGTAATTGCTGAGTCGGAAGCACAACTGTATCTGAAAAAGTATTTGGAATTGATGCAGCAGTTGACGGAAGCTTCTAAGAGTTGGAAAACTATTCCTCAAATTGATGAAGCTGACGGACAAGCAATTCCCAAAGTACAAGTTTCGGTGAAGTTAACTGCATTTTACTCCCAGTTTGACCCTTTGGACGATCGGGGAAGTGAGGAGAAAGTTAGCGATCGTATTCGTATTTTACTCCGTCGCGCTCAAGAGTTGGGAGCGGCTGTTCATTTTGATATGGAACAGTATGCTTACAAAGATTTGACTCTGGCAATTTTAAAACGAGTTTTGTTGGAAGAGGAATTTCGTTCTCGTACCGATATTGGTGTTACCATTCAAGGTTACTTGCGTGATAGTGAAAAAGACCTGAAAGATTTAATAGAATGGGCGAAATTGCGCGAATATCCGGTAACAGTTCGTTTGGTAAAAGGCGCATATTGGGATCAAGAAACCATCAAAGCTGCTCAAAGAGATTGGCAACAACCTGTTTATAATGATAAAGCGGCGACTGATGCTAATTATGAAAAACTCACCCAAATGCTGTTAGAAAACTATCAATATATATATACAGCAATTGGTAGTCATAACGTCAGAACTCAAGCACGCGCAATGGCAATTGCGGAAACTCTCAATGTTCCCAAGCGTTGCTTTGAAATGCAAGTGCTGTACGGAATGGGAGATAAGTTAGCTAAAGCTTTAGCTGATAAAGGTTATCGGGTGAGAGTATACTGTCCTTATGGGGAATTACTTCCGGGAATGGCGTATTTGATTCGCCGTTTGTTGGAAAATACTGCTAACAGTTCTTTCCTCAGACAAAACTTAGAAGACCGTCCGATTGAAGAACTCTTAGCTGCGCCTTCTCCTAATAATACTGTATCAGATTTGGCGGCAAAACGCGCATTTCCCAATGTGGCAGATACAGATTATGCTGACAAAAATAAGCGGGAGAAAGCACAAGAAGCTTATCGCATTGTGAGATCACAATTAGGGAAAACTTACTTACCTTTAGTTAATGGGAAGTACGAAAATACTTCCGAAAGTTTTGATTCGGTTAACCCTTCCAATCCCAAGGAAATTGTTGGTAAAATCGGTTTATTATCTGTTGAACAAGCAGAACAAGCACTGAAAGCAGCAAAAGCAGCATTTCCCCAATGGCGCAAAAAATCTGCCAAAGAACGCGCCGACATTCTGCGGAAAGCAGGTGATTTAATGGAACAACGTCGCGCCGAACTTTGTGCTTGGATTGTATTAGAAGTTGGCAAACCTTTACAAGAAGCAGATGGAGAAGTTTCAGAAGCGATCGATTTTTGTCGTTACAACGCTAACGAAATCGAACGCTTAGATCAAGGATACAACTACGACCTCGCTGGCGAAACTAACCGTTACATTTATCAACCTTTGGGTATTGCATTGGTAATTTCTCCTTGGAATTTCCCCTTTGCCATTGCCACAGGAATGACTGTAGCAGCGTTAGTCGCCGGAAATTGCACGCTTTTGAAACCTGCGGAAGTTTCTTCCGTAATTGCTGCTAAACTAGCAGAAATCCTCGTCGATGCGGGAATGCCTCCGGGAGTTTTCCAATTCGTACCCGGAAGAGGTTCAATTGTTGGCGAGTACATGGTGAAGCATCCCGATGTGAACATGATAGCTTTCACAGGTTCGCAAGAAGTCGGATGTCGCATTTACGCCAATGCTGCCATTTTACAACCCGGTCAGAAACATCTCAAACGGGTAATTGCGGAAATGGGTGGCAAGAATGCCATCATTGTCGATGAAAGTGCGGATTTAGATCAAGCCGTTGCCGGGGTTGTGCATTCCGCTTTCGGTTACAGTGGACAAAAATGTTCCGCCTGTTCGCGTGTAATTGCCGTCGATTCGGTGTACGATACCTTTGTGAATCGCTTAGTGGAAGTTACCCGCAGTTTAAACGTCGGTAATGCTGAAGATCCTAGTACAAAAGTCGGCCCTGTAGTTGATTCTAAGGCACGCGATCGCATTCGGGAATACATCGCCAAAGGCAAAGAAGAAAGTAAACTAGTTTTAGAAATGCCTTCTTCAGAAGCGGGATATTTCATCGGCCCCGTCATCTTCAGCGAAGTCTCGCCAACTGCTACAATTGCCCAAGAGGAAATTTTCGGCCCTGTGCTCGCCTGCATTCGCGCCAAAGATTTTCAGGAAGCTTTGCAAATTGCCAACGGTACGAACTTCGCCTTAACTGGCGGTTTGTACTCGCGCACACCTTCGCACATCGAACAAGCAACCGCAGAGTTTGAGGTGGGTAATCTTTATATTAACCGAGGAATTACAGGTGCGATCGTCTCGCGTCAGCCTTTCGGAGGATTTAAACTTTCTGGTGTCGGATCTAAAGCCGGAGGGCCCGATTATCTGCTACAATTCCTGGAACCCCGCGTGGTGACGGAAAATATCCAACGTCAAGGTTTCGCACCGATCGAAGGGGCAGAATAATCTAAGTTTCCCTTGCTAGTCTATCAACTCCGTAGGGGTGGGCAATGCTCACCCTGTTTTTTTCTCTTTCTTTCCTTCGCGTTCTTTGCGGTTTAAGTAGGTGCAAATAAATAAAGTGATAATAGTTATCTAAGAATGGGGCGGGGGGGGTGAACACCCCCCACAAAATAAAAATTTTTTTTTAATTTTAACACCCCGGGGGGGTTGTCTGCCCCCCCCACACCAAACGTTTATCTGTTGGGGGGGGGGCACCCGCCCCGCCCCATCTAAATATAACTATTATCACTTATTTATTTAGACCTACCTTAATCCTAAATCTGCCTTGATGACTCCTCTTTAATTTTTACGTCAAAAAAATGTAGAGACGTTTCATGAAACGTCTCTACATTCTTCTCTATTTCTTCTCTGCGTCCTCTGCGTCAGGAGCGGTTTTTAATCATCATTTTTATCATCATTGTCATTGTCATTGTCATCATCATTATCGTCATCTGTACCTCGTGAATTTTCTCTCTTGTCATCCTCATCTTTGTTGCGATTTACTTGATTGACTAACATTTGTTCAGAAAAATCTTCCTTTAACTCTGGCTGCTTTGACAATGGATTTACCTCTCCTGCTAATACGCCAGTTACAGAGGTATTCAGCAGCAACATTAAACTAAATAGGTAGAAAATGCTACTGATAATGGGCGTAATCTTTGGATGATTTGTACTCATAGTTATAGCTTATCCTGAAAAAAACTTAGCGGTTTTCTCCTCAATTTAAAGAGGGTTATAGCAACAGCCAAGAGTCTTAAGACGTAGGCAAAAAACTGATTAATCATCATCTGAATCTTTACCTTGTGACTTTTCCTTCTTCTCATCATCATCATCATCATCTTTATTTTGCTGTTGTTGATTAACCGACTTTCCTTCAGAAGAGTTTTCCTTTAATTCCGGCTGCTTTTGCAATGGATTTGTACATCCTGTTAATACAGTATTTGCAGAGGTAATCAGCAGCAACACCAAAGCTAATTGCTGGAAAATGGTACTGAGAATCGGGGTAATTTTTGGACGATTGGTATTCATAGTTACAGCTTATCCCTAAAAAAGTTAGAGGTTTTCACTTCAGTTTCAACAGAGTGAATTGCAAAAGCGCATTAGGTTGTAATATTATAAACGGGAAAAATCAGGGAATAACCTTTTAACTTATGCCTATTGCTCATATCATTGGTTTGGGAAGATCGGGAAATGCTGCTGCAAGACTGCTAAAAAGAGAAGGTTGGCAAGTTACAGTAAGCGATCGCAACAACAACCCCAACTTACAACAGCAATCAGAACAACTAATTAGTGAAGGAATTGACGTTAAATTAGGTTATTCCCTAGAATTAGATAGTCCCGAAATACCAAAACTAATCGTAGTTAGTCCCGGAGTTCCTTGGGATGCACCACTTTTACTCCGCGCCAGAGAATTAGGGATTGAAGCGATCGGCGAAATGGAATTAGCATGGCGATATCTGCGAAATATTCCTTGGGTAGCTATTACCGGAACTAATGGCAAAACTACTACTACCGCTTTAATTGCAGCCATATTTCAAGCAGCTGGATTTAATGCCCCCGCTTGCGGTAATATCGGTTTTGCTGCTTGTGAATTAGCCTTAGCCGAAACTCCTCCAGATTGGGTAATTGCCGAAATTAGCAGTTATCAAATCGAGTCTTCCGCCTCAGTTGCACCTCGCATTGGTGTTTGGACAACTTTTACCCCCGATCACTTAAGTCGCCACAAAACCTTAGAAAATTACTTTAACATTAAGGCACATTTATTAGTGCAATCCGAGAACCAAATTTTTAACGGTAACGATCCTTATTTACAGAATAATGCACCAAATCGTTTTCCCAATGCTTACTGGACAAATGTTAAAGGAAAAGCTGAGTTAATTAATGGTAAAGGTGCTTATATAGAAGATGGTTGGGTGATTTTTGCCGAAGAAAAGATTCTTCCAGCTAATGCTTTAAAAATGGTGGGAGATCATAACCAACAAAATCTTTTAATGGCAGTAGCGGCGGCTTGTTTGGCGGGAATTGAAAAAGATGCGATCGCCAAAGCAATCAACAACTTCCCCGGAGTTCCCCACCGTTTAGAACACATTTGCACTTGGCAAGGAATTGACTTTATTAATGATAGTAAAGCCACAAATTATGATGCTGCCGAAGTGGGGTTAAATGCCGTTTTAGCCCCAGCAATACTCATCGCAGGTGGGGAAGCAAAAGCTGGAGATGACACAGGTTGGATGAGTATGATTAAAGCTAAAACAGCCGCAGTTTTACTCATTGGTGATGCTGCAAACGCCTTTGCTAAACGACTTGATGAAATAGGCTATACTAGTTATGAAATAGTTGAAACGATGGAACGTGCTATTCCTAAATCCGCCGAACTAGCAAAACAATATCAGGCTAAAGTTGTACTCCTTTCTCCGGCTTGTGCTAGCTTCGATCAATACCAAAGTTTTGAAGAAAGAGGCGAACATTTCCGACGAATTTGCCAAGCAACATTTCAATAAATTTATTAATCAATCTCCCCATAGGAAGATAAAGCCCGAATAAAAAATCACCTTTATGATTGATGCAAAATCTCTCTGTGTTTAGGAAAACATAAATTGTAAGGGATGAAATAACACAAATTATTACAGAGAGATTTATGCAAAAAATCGCTGCTTCCGGCTTTCACCTATATGGATTTACTCTCTTAATAGAGATACTTGTTTTGTCACTCATGTATTTGCTGAATCAGGTAATTGATGTGACAACAAGTGCTTTTGTACTGTTTTTCTCCCCAGTAATTATTACTGCTTGGTATGGTGGCCTAAAAGCAGCAATTTTTGCTACTGCATTAACAGCGTTAGCAATTAACTATTTTTTCCTACCTCCTATCAACTCCTTACTGTTAGGCGGAGAAGAATTTATCCAAGCTTCTCTTTTCTTAATTCAAAGCTTTTTATTTATCACTCCAGTAACTCTATTAAAAAGCCAAAATACCTTAAAAACCCCAGTAGAAATCCCGCAATATCAAGAACAATATTTTGATTGTATCACTAAACTTGAGCAAACAAAAGCAGCTTTATGGCAATCTCAATCTTGGTTACAAACAATAGTGGAAAACTCTTATTCTGCAATTTATATTAAAGATTTAGATGGGAGATATTTACTATTTAACCATAAATGTGAAACGATTTTTAATGTTTCTAGAGGACAAGTGTTAGGCAAAACAGATTATGATTTTTTACCTGATGAAACAGCAGCAGCTTATCGTCGGAATGAGCAAAAAGTAATTGAATTGGGAAAGGCTTTAGAATTTGAAGAATTTGCGATAATTAACTCTCAACCTGTGACAGTTATTTCTTTAAAATGTCCCCTTTATAATTGCGAAGGAATTCCTTATGGAATTTGTGGTATATCTACAGAAATTAGCGATCGCAAACTCATGCAAGAAGCTTTAATTAAACAAGCCGAAGAATTAGCCCAAATAAATCGCATTAAAGATGATTTCTTAACCACAGTTTCCCATGAATTACGCACCCCATTAAACGCCATCCTTGGTTGGTCACAAGTCTTGCGTAGTGGTAAACTTAGTGATACCATTGTCGCTAAAGCTTTAGAAACAATCGAACGCAACGCTAGGTCACAAAAACAATTAATAGAAGATATCCTTGATGTTTCACAAATTGTCACCGGAAAACTACATTTACAAATTAGCTTAATAGATATTGTTCCAATCATAGAGAAAGTAATTAACATTTCTCTACCATCTATTGTTGCCAAGGAAATTCAACTGAACTTTGGACAAAATCAAGTTAACGAGAAAATTCTAGGAGATAGCGATCGCTTACAACAAGTGATTTGGAACTTACTAGCCAACGCCATTAAATTTACACCAGTTGGCGGCTGCATTGACATTAACTTGAGAATAGAAGAATGGGAAAAGACAACGGAAAAACAAAAACTTTCTTGTGCATCTTCTCTCCTCAAATTCGCAATCATTGAAGTGACAGATACAGGTATAGGTATTAAACCAGAATTTCTTCCTTTTGTATTCGATCGCTTTCGTCAAGCTGATGGTTCAACTACTAGATGTTACGGTGGTTTAGGGCTAGGATTAGCGATCGTCCGTCATATCGTAGAATTACATGGCGGCGTTATTTACGTCCAAAGTGAAGGAGAAGGAAAAGGCGCAACCTTCACCGTAAAACTGCCCTTAGTTAACAATCTGTAATTTTCGAGACTATTTGAATGTACCTTTGGGTAGAAGCCAGGTTTTTAAATCAAAAATACTATTATTTTGGACAAAGAAATTAGGAGTCGATTAGTATGAGCCGGATTATTTATACCTTAAAAAAAACCTGGCATAAAGTTTTGGTTTCAACTTTAATAGTTTTCCTTAGTGTATCAGCTTTGGTACTTTTCCCAACTCAGCAAAGTTTAGCAGAAGCACCCTCACTGAGACAGCCAATGCAAACACAAATTGACAATTCTAATCAACCAAAACTTCCACGGGAAAAAAGTTACGAAGAAGAAATTAAGGCCCTTAACGATCCCAAAGGAATAGAAAAAGAATACGAAGAAAACCTAGAAGCTTACGAAGAAACTCAACCAGATAAAGGAATAATTCAAGAAGCCAAATCAATTGTAGAAAAAGTCACTGGACAGTAACAGTTCGTAGTTAGGACTAAATTTAGGACTTTAGTCCTCTTTTTGTGTCGATTAACTAACCAGACAAATCTTGCTGTAAAGCATTTCCCCACTGCACCGCTAAAGCAAGTTGTGTAAAGGGAATTCGCACCGAATTAAGAGAATTAGAAAAGAGAAATTCCAAAGAAATAGTACGACCTTTCTCTGGGGGTTGTGCTAAATTGTAGGCGCGATCGTCCACAATTAACCGAATATCTCCTACATCTTT
This sequence comes from Floridaenema aerugineum BLCC-F46, assembly GCF_041929345.1. Classification (NCBI taxonomy): domain Bacteria; kingdom Bacillati; phylum Cyanobacteriota; class Cyanophyceae; order Aerosakkonematales; family Aerosakkonemataceae; genus Floridanema; species Floridanema aerugineum. Next base: position 596 of record NZ_JBHFNQ010000045.1, on the reverse strand, counting down.
GAGCGAAAAAGTTTGCAGATTTACTGGTTCCTGGCGCGTCGGTTTTCCCCAAGTTAAATCACAACCCTTTTGTCCAAGTACAGCATAAATATCATACTTGGCGCGATCGAACTTTTGGGCCCAAATCCGGTAAGCCTCTAACTTTTGGTATTCATTCCAACCCGCCCAAGCTAACCAAATAAATAATGCCAGCAAAGGCAACCAAAATAAACCTCTTTCCATAATCTTAGGGATTGGGGATTCGGGATGACAGGCAAGATGCCTGTCCTACGGGACTGGGGACTAGGAGAAATTTATATTCTTCTTTTGATCCCTTTTCATCTTAAATCTATAGCAATCTTATCGATTTGTGACAAAGATTTTTTTTGAACCGCAAAGACGCGAAGGACGCGAAGGAAAGAAAAAGAGAAGAAAAGGAGGAGTTTACAAATTAAATAGCATTCCTATATTTCCTAGTCCCGTAGGACAGGCATCTTGTAGGACAGGCATCTTGTAGGACAGGCATCTTGTAGGACAGGCATCTTGTAGGACAGGCATCTTGTAGGACAGGCATCTTGTAGGACAGGCATCTTGTAGGACAGGCATCTTGTAGGACA
>NZ_JBHFNQ010000044.1:0-2731 GCF_041929345.1 Floridaenema aerugineum BLCC-F46 | reverse complement strand
CGATAGTCTTGTCGCGCTTGTAAACCTCTGAACTGAGATTCATAGCGAGTGGGAATGCTGACAGAAGAAGCGGGAGGTAGGATGTTGATTAAGTAGGTGCAAATAAATAAAGTGATAATAGTTATATGAGGATGGGGCGGGGCGGGTGGCCCCCCCACCAAAAAACAGTAATTATGGTGGGGGGGGGCGCCCGGCCGCCCAGGGTTTAACGGGTTTTTAAAATAAGTTAAAACCCAGGGGGGCCTTCACCCCCCCCCAACAATAATCACCTTTTTGGTGGGGGGGGGCCACCGTGCCCGCCCCATCCTCATATAACTATTATCACTTTATTTATTTGCACTTACTTATAGTTTTTTTCTATTAGTTGATTTGGGGGGGGTTAGGTGCGATCGACCTTTCCCATATCTTCCATTTCTTGAGATTCTGAATCATATCATCTCCGGTTAATCAGCCATAATATCTTTTTTCCACGACCCTGTAGAGACGTTATATATAACGTCTCTACAGGGTGGGTAATCGGGTGGACATGATATCAGTCGTTAGAAAAATTAGGCTTCTTAATGAAAAATCTAGGCTCTGGGATTCAGTTGGTGAGTTGTGCCATAATTGGACTTACAAGATTTACCAAGTATGCAGTGAGGCGAACATGGAAAAAACAATTACTATCACTTTAACACCCGAAGGAAACTTAGAACTTCCTCCAGAGATTCGAGAGCAATTTTCTAGCGGTGAACAATACTCAGTTGTGACGACAGAAGACACAATTACGTTTAAAAGAGTCCAAAAATTAACTTGGGATGAATTAAGGGAAAGGAGAGCAGAATTAGGAGAAGATCCCGATCGACTAACAACTGAAGAAATCTGTGAAATTGTCCGGGAAGTACGCCGGGAAATGAAAAAATGAAAGTAGTTTTAGATACAAATATTTGGGTATCTGCTATAATTTTGGGCGGTATTCCTGATGAAATTCTGTTGTTGGGACAAAGAAAAGTAATTACTATTGCTATGTCTCAACAATTATTAAATGAATTAGAAAGGACATTTAACAAGCCTAAACTTCAACCCAAACTAAAAGCATTAGATTTAATAGTTTCAACTTTAATGAATCTGATTCGAGAATCAGTGGTTTTATACGTTATTGATGAAATTACTGTCCCTGAATTGAGAGATCCAGATGATAGTATTGTTTTAGCTACGGCTATTGCGGCTAAGACTGATGTGATTATTACAGGCGATCGAGATTTACTAGTTTTAGCAGAATATCAAGGTATTAATATAATAACTGTTCAAGATTTTTTGCAACGATATTTTGATGCTAATTAGTTTTGGGGGGTTTGCGTGCGATCGACCTTTCCCATCTCTTCCATTTCTTGAGATTCTGAATCATATCATCTCCGGTTAATCAGCCATAATATCTTTTTTCCACGACCCTGTAGAGACGTTATATATAACGTCTCTACAGGGTGGGTAATATATAACGTTTCTACAGGGTGGGTAATATATAACGTTTCTACAGGGTGGGTAATATATAACGTTTCTACAGGGTGGGTAATATATAACGTTTCTACAGGGTGGGTAATCGACCGCACATGATATCATCGGCTATTACTGGCATAGATCAAGAAATAGCCATTTAGCAATACACCAGACCGACTGGCTATTTTTATATCAATCAACTAATTTAGATACTCTGCGTAAATCCTACTGGGTTTTGAGGTTTGAGGTGTAGTAGAAACTCGGTTTTTTATTCAAGTGATTCAGTGATAATACTGAGCTTAAATATAAGTAAATGCACTGTTCTGATTAGATAGATTATTTTAATAATATAAAGAAAAATATATATTCGGCGGTAAATGCCATGACCGTAAATCTATTAGATATCAACTATTATCGTGCTGTTAATCCAGATTTAGCGGCTGCCGGAGTAGTAACGGATGCACAGTTAGTTGAACATTTCGTAAACGCTGGTGCAAACGAAGGTCGTCGTTTTTCAGCTTTTGTCAATCTCGATCTTTATCGGGCAATTAATCCAGATTTAGCTGCTGCTGGTATAAATAATAATTTACAAGCTTTTTATCATTTGCAAAGCTCTGGTATTGCAGAGGGACGTAGATTTTCGATGGGTTTTAATGCGCCTTTTTATCGGGTCGTTAATCCAGATTTAGCGGCTGCTGGAATTAATAATAATGAAATAGCTTTTGAGCATTTCCGTGCTAATGGTTTGAATGAGGGACGACTGTCTGCGGAAAATTTCAATGTGCGCTTTTACTTAGATGCTAATGCTGATTTGCGGGCGGCTGGTTTCAATTTTGGGCAGGCATTTACACATTATGTAACGAATGGATATCGGGAAGGTCGTCCAGCGATACCTGGATCAACTCCCACTCCCACACCACCACCGCCACCGCCTGTTGAGCCTGGTAATACTCCTGCCACTGCTCTTAATGTTGATGTTTTGACTGGAACGCGCACTTTTAATGACTTCGTAGGCAGTACAGATCGAGATGACTACTATCGCTTTAGTCTGACTGGTCCAAGTGATTTTAGTCTGTCTCTTAGCAACTTAAGTGATTATGCCCAGGCACGATTATATGTGGACATCAACGGTAATGGTCGCATTGATTCAGACGAAACGTTGGATACCGCTTATGGTAGTAGCTTCGGTAACGGCTCAATCAGTAAAACTTTGGGGCCAGCTACTTACTTCGTGGATGTCTACACAACTGGTTCC
>NZ_JBHFNQ010000043.1:0-16040 GCF_041929345.1 Floridaenema aerugineum BLCC-F46 | reverse complement strand
CCCCAGCTATCACTTTATTTATATGTGCTTACTTAATTAAAAATTTTCCTTTAAGCTTCTTCGATTGCTTCTTCTGACTTTTCGGCTACTCTTGGGTTGAGAGGAGAACTTTGTCTGAGTTCTTCCTCTTCTTCATCGGTTCTGTAACCGGATTCTGGTTGATAATATTGAGGAGTTTGATCCATTTCTGGGTTAGAGTCAGTAGATGATTGGCTGGAAGGTTGGTTTTGTTCGGTAGTCATAAATTTTGCTCTTTGGTGAATAGCGATCCTTGGTAACGCACTGGCTAGCGCGATCGGATTCATATTAGAAAACTCCAGCTTTTTCAACCTCTGACTAAAGAGAGGTTATTTGATTAACCTCTATTTAACCTAATCTTCCATCCAAAATTCGTGATAAATGCGATACTGAGAACTGCTGAAAAATCCTGTGCTTAAGCAAGTTTCTAGAACTTGGGGGTTGACTGTAGCATTCAATACTTTCAGGCAGTTTAACAGCGTATCACGGTAGCGGCGATCGCCTTGAACAACAATCCAGTTATCTTCTAAGTTAAACATAGCTTTATTCCTAACTCTAGTTTTATATTTCCCACTTTCATGGTTAATATCACCATCAGCACAAAGAAATTTTCTGTCCAAATGCTAATGTGTCCACAACGCTACACAAACGCCTCTACAACGAGAAAAATACTTAAGTAAGCAGTATTGTGGAGAGTAGGGGTAATTCATGAATTACCCCTACTTAATATTTCAACTATTAAGAACTCGATGAAGCAAGAAGAAAACTTTAATCTTACTTGGTTTGAGCCTTCAACTCGCGAAGGCAAATTTCTCTCGGATTTCCCCCAATTATTTAGTAGTAATTATCTGATGACAACATGATTATTGATTACTGCGGAAATTCGTAAAAAGTTAAACAAACTCCTGCTAAATCTATCACGCTAAATTCTTTTGGCCCCCAAGGTTTTGTTTCTAGTTTACCGTTGGGATGAATGATATCGTCGCCTTTGCTTTCTAACTCTTGATAAAGTTGTTCAATGCCTGTAACTTGCAAACGAAGTGAGATCTCTTTGGCTAAATCATGGTAATCGCTTTTGACTAAAAAAATCTCGGCGTTGTCACGTTTGACTATTGCCATTCTGATGGGATTGCCTTCTTGATGAATGGTGGTAAATCCCAGTTTTTGTTCATAAAACTCAATGGCTTTTTCTAAGTCATCGCCTGCGGGAATCAGTGGGCTAATACTGCCGATTTGCGGAGGGTTGTTCATCGCTGCCATAATTGCTGAGTGTTACTTAAGTTAATTATATTGATAACTGGAGTCTAGGATTGACCTAAAAAGCTGAATTCTTAAGATTTAATTAATTAATTAGGCGATCGCCACTTAGCTTTTACCCTGTTAAAATTAAATCATAGCAGCCTAATCTATAGAGAAATTTGCATGAATTTAAACTCAAGTTTTTAATTGTTGTTTGGGTAATCTAATAGATAGATAGTGATAGTAAAGCTGTAATAATCAATGAAAAGATTGGATTGTAACTGAGATTGTTAAATTTGCTCGATTCAGGTTATAAAACTTGACTTTATTCAATAAAACTTTTCAGAAGTTTTACAGCAATTACATAGTATGAATAGAGGTTTGTAGAAATGGGTACGGCATTTTTTAATAAATTTCAAAACAAGCTGAGTGTTTTATTAGCGTTCGGACTAGTTGTTCCCACTGTAATTGTTAGTGTTTACAGTATTAATTCTTCAAGTCGAGAATTGACATCTTTAGTTTCCGGGCAGATGAAATTGGCCGGAGAAAACAGTGAGAAGTCAATCAATCAATTAATAGATATTAGCAAAGCTGATGTGCTTTATCTGAGTCAAACTCCACCAATTCAAGGGATTGTTAGAGCCAAAGACAATAAGGGAATCGATCCTCAAGATCAATCTACATATTCAGAATGGGTAAAACGACTCAATATGATCTTTGTTTCTTTTTTGGAAGCCAGACCTTATTATTACCAAATAAAATATTTAGATGAAAATGGTAATGAATTAGTTAGAGTAAATTCAAAGTCTGGAACAGTAGAAGTTGTTCAAGGTTCTCAACTGCAAAACAGATTGAACACCGAATACTTTAAAGAGGCTATTAACTTACGGCGGAAAGAAGTTTACGTTTCAACAATTAATTTAAATCGAGAAAATGGAAAAATTGAAACTCCCTATATACCAGTTATGAGATTTGCCACTCCTATCTATAATGCTAAAGGGCAAAAGAGAGGTCTTGTAGTTGCTAATCTTTTAGCCAATTATTTATTCAAAACTGGTGAGAATGATTATTTAAAAAATCACTTTAAACAGCAATTTTTTGTGGTAAATCGAGATGGATATTACTTGGCTCATCCAGATGAAAGTAAAACTTGGGGATTTGAACTAAATAAAGATACAACTCTGAAACGAGACTATCCTGCTGAAGTAGTTAACGAACTCTTATCTGGAGGAAGTGCTTTAACTGACAAAACAACAAACTCTCTGATTAATTATCAGAGTTTTTTACCCGATCGCCAAAACAAAGATAGTTCTTTTGTGTTAGTCTACGAAACTCCTAAAAAAGCTATGTACTCTTCAGTTGAGAGTTTTAAGCTTTTTGCTTTCATTGTATCAGTATTATCGCTGTTAATTGGTTTATTCGTGGGAGTTTTAATTCTGCGTGGCTTGGTTAAATCGATTCAAGAAATTGTCGGAACTGTGTCTTCTTTTTCTACTGAACTTTCATCTACGGTGGTGCAACAAGAAAGAATGGCGAGTCAACAATCATCTTCAGTGCAACAAACAACAGCAACTATGGATGAATTGAATGTTTCCTCTCGTCAGTCAGCAGAGCAAGCGGAATCAGCTGCTTTAGGTGCTCAGGAAAGTTTACGACGAGTCGATCAAGGAACTAAAGCGGTTGAAAGAGTTCTAGAAGAAATGAATAATCTGAAAGAAAGGGTTGAGGCAATTGCGGAAAATGCTGTTCATTTAGGACAACAAACCAATCAAATTGGTAATGTTTCCGATCTGGTAATTTCTTTAGCAAATCAAACTAATATGTTAGCTTTAAATGCTGCGATCGAAGCGGTAAGAGCGGGAGAACATGGCAAAGGTTTCTCAGTTGTCGCTTCCGAAATTCGCAAATTGGCAGATGAAAGTGGCAAGTCTGCTCAACAAATTACCACTTTGGTTAAGGAAATTCAATCAGCAATTCATTTAATGGTGGGAGTAGCTGAATCTGGTACGAAAAATGTGGATTTAGGTGTGCAAATTTCGCACGATATGGCGAAAATTTTTGCCGATATTGCTCAATCAGTGGAAAAAATTGTGGAGAATAGTCAGGCGATCGCACTAACTTACAAGCAACAAGCGATCGCTACCCAGCAAGTTACAGAAGCAATGAATCACCTCACCCAAGGCGCAAACGAAACAGCAAACGGTATTTCCCAAACAAAACAAGGTACGCAACAACTCAATCAAGTTGTTCTCAAATTAAGCGAAACAATCTAATCTAGGTACGTAGTTGCAGGTACGTAGTTGGGGGGGGGGGGGGGGTTGTGTTAATAAAAAAAAAAAAAAAAAAAACAAAAAAAAAAAATTATTATTATTATTTTTTTTTTTTTTTTTTTATTTTTTTTTTTAAATATTATATTTTTTTTTTATGCTCAACTACGTACTTACTTTGGGACTCTTGCGTTTAGTTTTGTTAGCGGATATAATAACGGATGTTCGATATAAATCACTGCTTCCCCAATCTTGTTAGTTATGTATGTAGATTCATGCTGTATAACTAACAAGCAAAGGGTTTTTATTTCTTGTGTGTTATGCCAAAAATTGTCGATCACGAACAATATCGTAGAGAACTGTTAGATAAGTGTTTTGATTTGTTTGCCCAAAAGGGCTATGGCTCGATTACGATGCGACAAATTGCCGAAGGTTTAGGAGTTTCAACGGGTACTTTGTATCATTATTTTCCGAGTAAAAAAGCTTTATATGAGCAGTTAGTAGAAGAAATTCACAAACAGGATTTATTGAAGGTAGCGGCTGAATTAGAAGGAACTCAAACGCTGCAAGAGCGCATAGAAGCTTGCGGGAGGTTCCTGAAGAAGAATGAAGATTATTTTATCAAACAAACGTTGATTATGATTGATTTCTGTCAAAGTAATGACGCTCAAGAAATCAAAGGTAATGCTGTATTTAAAAGAACTATTGACGGTACTTTGCAAGCAATTTGTGATTTTTTCTGTTTTGAAGATCGGGCGTTAGCTGCCTTTATAATGGCGCATATTGATGGATTATTACTCCAGAGAATTTGGGTAAAGGAAGAGGTTTCAATTAGCGAACAGTTTGAGATTTTAGGACAGATGATCGCCATGTATTTAGAAAATAAAAAGTTACTTAATGAGTCAAAACCATGAATATAAACTTGCCATCTAAACAGACAAATCAGTGGTTGATTGCATTAATAGCTGCTGCTACTGCGGCGACTGGGGGAATTATTTATTATGCAATTTCCGAGTCTGGTTTTATCAGCCAAACTACTCCTACTCCCAGTGTGGTGACGACACCAGTGGTGAGGAAAGTAACAGCTTTAGGAAGATTAGAACCAGCTGCGGAAATAATTAAATTGTCTGCGCCTTTGTCGTTGGATGGTGATCGCATTGGCGAATTATTGGTTAAAGAAGGCGATCGCGTAAAAGCTGGACAAGTAATTGCAATTCTCGACTCAAAAGAGCGTTTACAAAGTTCTTTACAACAGGCGCAAGAACAGGTAAAAGTTGCTCAGGCGAAGTTAGCGCAAGTAAAAGCTGGTGCGAAAAGTGGGGAAATTCAAGCTCAACAAGCAACTGTGGAACGTTTACAAGCACAATTAGAAGGAGATAAAGCGGCGCAATTACAAGCGATCGCACGCATTGAAGCGCAATGGTCAGGAGAAAAATTAGCCCAAACAGCTACTATTAGAAAATTAGAAGCAGAACTGAATAACGCAGAAGCAGAATTGCGCCGCTATCAACAGTTATTTTCCCAAGGTGCGATTTCTAATTCTTTGTTTGATAGCAAACGGTTAAGTGTAGAAACTACTCGCCAACAATTAAACGAAGCTAGGGCGAATTTAGAGAGAATTAATACTACTAATAGTAAGCAATTGCGGGAAGCAAAAGTAATTTTAGATAGAATTGATGCTACTGGTAGTAAACAAATAGGAGAAGCGCAAGCTACACTGACACAAATTGCGGAAGTTCGTCCAGTGGATGTGCAAGCAGCACAAAGCGAAGTTGATAATGCGATCGCCTCTGTTAAACGAGCCCAAACTGATTTAAACTTAGCTTTTATTCGCGCACCAATTACAGGCGTAATTCTAAAAGTTCATAATCGACCGGGAGAAAAAATATCCAGTTCAGGAATTGTGGAATTAGCCCAAACCGATCAAATGATGGCGATCGCAGAAGTCTATCAAAGCGATATTGGCAAAGTTAAAATCGGACAAAAAGCGACTGTTACCAGCCAAAGTTTTTCCGGTGAATTAACCGGATTTGTAGAGCGAATTGGCTTACAAGTCGAGCGACAAAATGTGTTTAGCAATCAACCCGGAGAAAACTTAGACCGCCGAGTAGTCGAAGTAAAAATTCGCCTAACTCCTGAAGACAGTCAGCGAGTTTCTGGTTTGACAAATTTACAAGTTCAGACAGCAATTGAACAGTAAATTATTGTTAGCTTTTTTTATAACGGATGACCAATATAAAATTTTGGGAGTTACAACAAATGCTGCAAATAACATATCTGACCTTTTGTATTCTGGGAACAATTCTCCCTTACAGCCAATTCATCCTCTTTTTAATGGAGCATGGATTTGACTTTCAACTATTTTTCGAGCAACTATTTAGCAATCGAATTGCTAGCTTTTCAGCAATGGATTTAATAGTTAGTTCTGTAATTTTCTGGACATTTGTATTTGTTGAAGGTAGAAGACTAGAAATGAAAAACCTATGGATTTACATAGTCAGCAACCTATTAGTTGGAGTCTCCTTAGCCCTACCCTTATTTCTCCTAATGCGAGAAAGAAAACAGCAACAAAAACATAACTATCAATTCAATTCCTAATCCCCAATCCCCAGTCCCCAGTCCCCAATCCCCAAAAATCTATGTTTCCCAAATTATTTCGCAAAACTCCCTTAGCATGGCGACAGTTAATGAAAGAAAAAGTCCGTTTAGCTGTTGCAGTTGCAGGTATTGGCTTTGCAGATATGCTGATATTTATTCAGATGGGATTTGAAGGAGCATTATTTAATGCAGCAGTAAAACCCCATCGCAATCTTCAAGCTGATTTAGTATTAATTAATCCTCAATTCCAAACCCTGTTTTCTGTGAAGAGTTTTTCCAGAGAAAGACTCTATCAAACATTAGGCTATGACGGTGTAAAATCTGTCAGTTACGTTTACATTTCTACCGGACAATGGCGCAATCCTGAAACTCGCTTAGATAGAGCAATTTTAGTTTGGGGAATTGATCCTGGATCTCCAGCATTTAAGTTTCCCGAAGTGCAGGAAAATCTCGATAGTTTGAAGCAACTAAATAATGTATTGTTCGATCGCGCCAGTCGCCCCGAATACGGAGTCGTCGAAACTTTTGATAAAACCGGGAATTTCACCACAGAATTAAATGGGAAAGGCATTCAAGTAACTAATTTATTTACCAATGGTGCATCTTTTGCGGCTGATGGAAATGTAATTGCTAGTGATTCGACATTTTTGACATTGTTTCCCGATCGCAAACCAGAAAACATCGAAGTTGGGTTAATTCATCTTAAACCAGATGCAAATTTAGCCCAAGTGCAAGCTCAATTAAAAGCAGGTTTACCCAAAGATGTTTCAGTGCTTACACCTGAAGAATTTGCCCAAATTGAGCAAACTTACTGGGCAAATGGTACAGGGATTGGCTTTATTTTCGGTCTAGGTGTAGGCGTAGGATTTATTGTGGGAATCGTCATTGTTTACCAAATTCTTTACTCCGATGTATCCGATCACTTACCCGAATATGCCACTTTAAAAGCAATGGGATACACCGATAACTATTTGTTAATAGTGCTAATCCAAGAGTCATTAATTTTAGCAGTTTTGGGATTTTTACCTGGATTTTTTCTCTCATTTGGGCTGTATCAACTTGCTTATACTGCCACACTTTTACCGATTGAGATGACAATTAATCGGGCTGTTACTGTTTTTTTGATGACAGTTGTGATGTGTGTTGGTTCGGGTGCGATCGCTATGCGAAAACTCCGTTCTGCTGACCCTGCTGATGTGTTTTAAAACTAAAAAAAATCACCATGCAAAACTTGACTATTGCCAATCAATCAGTGAAAGATATTACGACAAAACCTGTAATTTATGTTGAGAAACTTAACCATTATTTTGGTAAAGGTTCTCTGAGGAAACAAGCATTATTTGATATTAACTTACAAATTAGCGCGGGGGAAATTGTCATTTTAACGGGGCCATCAGGCTCAGGAAAAACCACACTATTAACGCTTTTAGGCGGATTGCGCTCTGCTGATGAAGGAAGCTTAAAAATTTTAGGTCAAGAGATGTGTGGCGCGAGTAAAAACCAATTAACCAAAGTTCGTCGCCAAATTGGATATATTTTCCAAGCTCATAATTTGATGAAGTTCTTAACAGTTAAAGAAAACGTGCGAATGTCTTTAGAATTGCATGATGAAATGTTAAAACAAGACATGGATGCGATCGTACTTTCCATATTAGAAAAAGTTGGTTTAGGAGAAAAAATTAACTATTATCCTGAAAATTTGTCAGGGGGACAAAAGCAAAGAGTTGCGATCGCCAGAGCATTAGTTAGTAATCCCAAAATAGTTTTAGCCGACGAACCTACCGCCGCCCTTGATAAAAAATCCGGGCGTGATGTCGTAGAAATAATGTATAAATTAGCCAAAGAACAAGGGATAACAATTTTATTAGTTACTCATGATAATCGGATTTTAGATATTGCCGATCGTATCCTTTACATGGAAGATGGTTGTTTAGTTAGCGACGGCATCGATGTAGCTACAAAAATGCACTAATCTATTTGTAGTAACGCACCCTACGGATAGAGGTTTTGCTGAAGCGCAACAACGTACCTATAACAATTTATCTCTCTTCAGGTGGTAAGAAATCATAAAGAATTTCATCAGGTTCATCTTCTATAAAATCATCATCTTCTACATTTGGTTGAACTTCTGGCAACTTTGTTAAAGAGCTTGGTTGCCGATTTCTTACTAAAATAGTCAGTTCTGCTAATTGCCTTTTTAACATTGTTACCTCTACTTCCAAAGCATTGAGGCGACTGTCATCAGTGTTAGCATTTTCACCCAAGTATTGCCCCAAAGCTTCATAAATAATTTTATTTGGCTCTATCTTTCTTTCTTTCGCCAAAAGTTCTATTTTTGCTTGCCATTCTTGGGGAATTTTGCAACCGACTTTAATTTTTTCTCCCATTATTCACCCTGCCATCGTTGAGGTTTTTTATATCTTATGGCAATTAGCTATTCCTGGCTATACTATTGAATTTAATATAGCCAGAAATCATATTTTACATTACTTTTGATACCAAGCTTTGCGCCATTGCTTCATTTGGTCAATTTCTTTCTGTTGGGAAGTAATAATTTCCTGAGATAACTTCTTAATTTCGGGACGTTTAGACTTTTGCAAAGCATCTTGAGCCATGACTAAAGCACCTTCATGATGAACAATCATTGCATCCATAAAACGTAGATCGAATTGAGCATCAGCAGCGCCTAAATCTTGCTGCATTGCCATCATTTGTTGTTGTTCTTTCGACATTGGTACTACAGATTTGCCTTCACCACCATAAGCGACAAATTCTTCACTAGCTTGGGGATACCATGCCTTTCGCCACTTTCTTAATAGCTCATTTTCTTCTCTGTTTTGAGCAACAATAATATTACCTGCCAACTGTTTAATTTCGGGGCGTTTAGATTTTTGTTGAGCTTCTTTTGCCATTGCGATCGCACCCCGATGATGCAATCTCATCCCATCAATAAATCGCAAATCATAATTAGCATCTGCTGGCCCTAAATCCATGCTATGATTCATACCCCCATGATGTGCATCATGCTGGCTAATAGTATTAGTTGCAGAAGTATTTTGAACTTGCTGATTATTGCTATTATTTTCTGGGGCTGTTTGAGTTTGGTTTTGCGACTCTGTGGAACAACCTGTTAATGTGCTACCTAATGTAGCGAAAGCGCCTAAAATTAAAGCTAAAAAACCAATTTTTGCTGAGTTTGATTGCATAATTCTGAGAACCTCTTCAACCTTAAAAAGTTTCCTGTGCTAGTTATCTAATTTATAATCTCCACTCAGATGGAGAGTCAAGGCTTTAGATGGGATGATCTACATTTAATTGATAGTAATCAACAGCATTTGTATTAATAATCACCACCAAACTAAATTAGCATACAACAATGAAATTAAGATGAAATCCTGACCATTCAATAGGCAGAAATATTCTTACTGCTACAGAAAGAAGAAATACCCTAATTCAGTCTTTAACGTTTAGCTAAGAGGCTTATATGCCCAGTAGTTAGAAAGAGGAAATTTATCATGGCTCATCAACAACATAAAACAGTTATAGACGCTGCTGTTCACTGTGCTTACGAATGTGAACATTGCGAAGATGCTTGTTTGGGTAGTATGCCCGAATGTGCCCGTTTATGCCGCGATTGTGGAGAAATGTGCTGGACTTCTGCTGCATTTATCAGTCGTGGATCGCGCTTTATTCCGCAAATTGTTCAGTCTTGTATTGCCATCTGTGAAGCCTGTGCTAAAGAATGTGAAAAGCACGATGAAGAACATTGCCAAAGCTGCGCTCAAGCTTGTCGGCGTGCTATTGAAGAATACCGCAAAGTCGCTAACGTTGCAGGCGTAGCTTAAATTTTAGTAAAGATTTTGTAGGGTAGGCATCTTGCCTGCCCAATCTCATCTTGCCTGCCCAATCTATTTATATTGATTTTTTAACAAAATACTAAAAGAAATTAAATTTACCTCTTGACTCTCCAGTTAACTAGAGCATTCAAAATAAATGTAGTTGATTAAGAACAGCTTTATTGAACTATGGACAACGCCACCCTCAAATTGCGAGGCATGAGTTGTGCCTCATGTGCGAAAAACATTGAAGATGCGATTCGCTCTGTACCCGGAGTTAAAGAAGCTAACGTTAACTTTGGTGCAGAGCAAGCAAGTGTAATTTATGATGCACAAAAGACCGATATAGAGTCAATTCAAAACGCAGTAGAAGAGGCAGGATATTCTGCTTACTCTCTCCAAGAACAACAAATGATTACTGGAGAAGATGATACTGAAAAAGCTGCTCGTAAAGCTGAATCTCGCGATTTAATGCTAAAAGTTGCCGTCGGTGGAATTATTAGCATTATCTTAATTGTTGGTTCCTTACCAATGATGACAGGGCTTAATTTACCTTTCATTCCAGCATGGTTGCACAATCCTTGGTTCCAATTACTGTTAACAACGCCAACACAATTTTGGTGTGGTTACAGTTTTTATATCAACGGTTGGAAAGCTTTTAAACGTCATGCGGCAACAATGGATACTTTAATTGCACTTGGGACTAGTGCAGCTTATTTCTATTCATTATTTGCCACCATATTTCCTAAGTTTTTCATCAACCAAGGATTGATGCCAGAAGTTTATTATGAAACTGCTGCCGTTGTGATTACCTTAATTCTGTTAGGGCGATTCTTTGAAAATCGTGCTAAGGGACAAACTTCAGAAGCGATTAGACAATTGATTGGTTTACAGGCAAAAACTGCCAGAGTAATTCGCAACGGAAAAGAAGTAGATTTGCCGATTCAGGAAGTACAAATCAACGATGTAATTTTAGTGCGTCCTGGTGAAAAAATCCCCGTTGATGGAGAAGTAATTGAAGGCAGTTCTACCATTGATGAATCGATGGTAACAGGTGAAAGCATTCCCGTGAAAAAGCAAACCGGAGATGAAGTAATTGGCGCAACAATTAATAAAACCGGGAGCTTTAAATTCCGCGCAACTAGAGTTGGGAAAGATACAGTTTTAGCCCAAATTGTGCAATTAGTTCAACAAGCACAAGGTTCTAAAGCGCCGATTCAAAGATTAGCAGATCAAGTAACTGGATGGTTTGTACCTGTGGTAATTGCGATCGCGATCGCCACTTTCATCATCTGGTTTAATTTCATGGGCAATGTAACTCTCGCCTTAATTACCACAGTCGGAGTTTTAATCATTGCTTGTCCCTGTGCATTAGGTTTAGCTACTCCAACATCGGTAATGGTAGGAACTGGAAAAGGCGCAGAAAACGGCATTTTAATTAAAGGTGCAGAAAGCTTAGAATTAGCGCACAAAATTAAAACCATTGTGTTAGATAAAACTGGCACAGTCACCCAAGGAAAACCCACAGTTACAGACTTTATCACTGTAAATGGTACTGCCAACAAAAACGAGCTAAAACTAATTAAATTAGCTGCTTCTGTAGAACGAAATTCTGAGCATCCTTTAGCGGAAGCAGTGGTAAGATATGCGGAAACTCAGCAAGTAAGTTTAGCAGATGTAGAGCAGTTTGAAGCGATCGCAGGTAGCGGCGTACAAGCAATAGTTTCTGAAAGATTAGTACAAATTGGCACTTCTCGCTGGATGGCAGAATTAGGAATTGACACCACAACTTTGCAACAATTCAAAACAGAATGGGAATCAGCGGGAAAAACAGCAGTTTGGATTGCGATAGATGGCGAAATTGAAGGATTAATGGGAATTGCTGACGCAATAAAACCTTCTTCACCTGCGGCGATTAAAGCATTAAAACGCTTAGGTTTAGAAGTAGTAATGTTAACCGGAGATAATCGCCAAACTGCGGAAGCGATCGCCCGTGAAGTCGGAATTAACCGAGTTTTTGCTGAAGTTCGCCCCGATCAAAAAGCAGCTAAAGTGCAAGAAATTCAATCTGAAGGCAAAATTGTAGCGATGGTAGGAGATGGAATTAATGATGCACCAGCATTGGCGCAAGCAGACGTAGGAATTGCCATTGGAACTGGAACAGATGTAGCGATCGCAGCTTCCGATATCACCTTAATTTCTGGCGATTTACAAGGCATTGTCACCGCGATTCAACTATCTCGCGCCACTATCCAAAATATCCGCCAAAATCTATTTTTCGCCTTCATTTATAACGTTGCGGGAATACCGATCGCTGCCGGAATTTTATTCCCCTTCTTTGGTTGGTTACTCAATCCAATTATCGCCGGAGGTGCAATGGCATTTAGTTCCGTTTCTGTAGTCACAAATGCTTTGCGCTTGCGTAATTTTCAACCAAAAACAATGTAAGGAAGGTCGCCAATGTTGAGCAAAAAAATCATTTTTAGTAATTTGGTAGGATTAGGATTTTTACTAGGAATTAGTTCCGGCGTAGCAGCAAACCAAATGCCAATGGAAATGCCACACTCTGGAACTGAAAACAACGTCCAATTTCGTCGAATCGAACAACCTTTAGGTTTAAAACTTGGTGTTACTTTAGGCGGTTTAGGTTTAATTGGATTGGAATTATGGTGGTTTATGTTCAGTAAAACCAAAGCCAAAAAAGCCGAAGCTAATCAAGGAATTCAAGAAATGACTATTACTGTTGATGGAGGTTATGAACCGAGTCGAGTAGTAGTCCAAGCAGGTCAACCAGTCCGCTTAAATTTCTTCCGTCGTGACCCAAGTAGCTGTTTGGAAAAAGTCTTAATTCCCGATTTTCAAATTGCCAAGGATTTAGACTTAAATCATGTTACTCCGATCGAATTCACCCCGCAAAAACCTGGTCAATATTCCTTTACTTGTGGCATGAATATGTTTCGCGGAGTTGTGGAAGTGCAACCTGTTGGAACATCTCAGGAAAGTCAAAAATAACTGTTGTGAAATCAGAGCGATCGCACTAACGAATTAGTTAGGCGATCGCTTTTGCATCAAAATAAGTAGGTAGATATAAATAAAGTGAAAACTCTTGTGGGGTGGGCATCCTGCCCGCGCCACTCTTAGATAACTATTATCACTTTATTTATTTACACCTACTTAGCAGTAAAATTAAAAATAATAAAAACCCCAAATATTCCTAACCTTGAAAACTGACACAATCTTTTATCGCTTATTCCAATCATTCCCCAGCATCTTCTTTGAACTGCTCGAACAACCACCAGAATCAGCTAATGCTTACCAATTCTCGTCAGTAGAAGTTAAACAACTTTCCTTTCGCATTGATGGCGTGTTTCTCCCCTTAGAAAATGCTCCCGAAACACCGATTTATTTTGCCGAAGTTCAGTTTCAACCAGATAAAACATTTTACTCGCGCTTTTTCGCCGAAATCTTCCTTTATTTGGACAAAACCGAACTGACAAATGATTGGCGAGGTGTAGTGATTTATCCAACCAGAAATACAGAAGCAACCGATACTAGGCAATATCGGGAATTACTAAATTCTGGCAGAGTTAGGCGCATCTACTTGGATGAATTAGGCTCAACAGGGCAGTCAATTGGCATTGAAACAGTAAAATTAGTAGTAGAACCAGAAGAGACTGCTGCCAATAAAGCTAGACAATTGATAGAACAAGCAAGACAGGAAGTTAGCGATGAAGCACAAAAACGAGAATTGCTACAATTGATTGAAACGATAATTATCTACAAGTTTACCCAGAAAAGTCGGGAGGAAATACAAGCTATGTTAGGTTTAGGTGATATCCGTCAAACGCGAGTTTATCAAGAAGCTTTGGAAGAAGGAGAAATCCGAGGTAAGTTAAAAACTGTACCTTATATGTTGAGCTTGGGAGCAACTGTAGATCAAATCGCTGAAGTATTAAATCTGTCTGTAGAGGAAGTGAGGCAAGCGGCACAACAAGAATCTTCTAATTAAGTTAGGAAAGTTGATAAAGGCGATCGCATTTTGAATAAATGGGAAATGCGATCGCACCCGACGGCAGTTCCAGCGCCCTTTATGACGCATACAAAGGAATGTTTTTGTAATAAGATTCATCAACATTTAATGGTAGTTCGATAGTTTGATTGTTGTAGACTTTTGAGACTAATTTAGATATTTTCAGAGCGATCATTTGATGAAATTTGAACATGATGATAATATTGGGAATATGGAAATTAAATGGAGCGATCGCATTCTGAGGAATTGGATGTAGGGACACGGCATCATAGATATATTGGAAAAATTGCAAATATTAATTACGCCGTGTCCCTACAGTGCCATAATTTAATTTATTATGTACACAAGAATTTTTGCTGATGGCATATAACCCGAAAAAACATCATCGGCGTTCTATTCGTCTATCGGGATACGATTATACTCAACCTGGTGCTTATTACATTACAATCTGTACCTACAAACGGCAATGTTGGTTTGGGGATGTAATGAATGGAAAAGTACATTATAATCATTTGGGTTACATTGCTTATAGTTTTTGGCAAGCACTTCCCCGTCGATTTTCCCATATTGAATTAGATGTTTTTGTGGTCATGCCAAATCATTTACATGGGATTTTAATTATTTGCGATCGCGTTAACCAAATTCAAGCAAATGATCTGCCAAAAAAAGAACAATTCGGCAAACCTGTTGCAGGTTCTATTCCTACTGTAATTCGTTCTTTTAAAGCAGCAGTTACTAAGCGAATTAACTTGATGCGTAAGACACTGAACCCCCCGGTTTGGCAATCCAATTATTATGAAAGTATCATTCGGGTTGAAACGGGTTTGGATAATGTTAGACAGTATATTATTAATAATCCTCGCCAGTGGGAAATGGACGAAGAAAATCCCAGATATCATACAGATGAAAAATTGGATTTGAATTTAGATTTTTGAATTAGTAGGGACACGGCATCATTAATATTGGCGATCCTTCCTGAATATTGATAGTGCCGTGTCCTTAGTTACGCCTGACGGATTTGCGATCGCCCTTGTAGGGACACGGCATCATTAATATTGGCGATCCTTCCCGAATATTGATAGTGCCGTGTCCTTAGTTACGCCTGACGGATTTGCGATCGCCCTTGTAGGGACACGGCGTAATTAATATTTGCAATTTTTCCAATATATCTATGATGCCGTGTCCCTACCAGATGGTAGATTTCCTAGTTAAGTAAAAAAGAGTTTTTGTTTGCGATCGACAAACTAACTAAGTCGATCGCACATTACGGGTAGGAAGTGCGATCGTTCTTGAAGATTGCAGGCAAAAATCTTGCATCAGTTGCCATCACCCAGCGACAAATCAATTCCCCGCTTAATAGCTAAACTCGGATAAATTTGACTAAATACATATTTTATTCAGTCCACTTCATTGAGATAAAAGCACCAGTGCAAGATTTGTGTAGGGGAGAAATGGCGATCGCATTCTGAGGAATTAGGTGTAGGGACACGGCATCTTATATATTTTGGAAAACTGACAATATTAATCATGCCGTGTCCCTACATAGCGAAATTTTTCTGACTGAATTGTGTTTGATGATGGTACGAAAAAAAGATGCGATCGCATTTTGAATAAATGGGAAATGCGATCGCATTTGAAGATTGCAGACAAAAATCTTGCATCATTATGGCGATCGCATTTTCAAACCCGTACAAAAAGCGATCGCATTCTGAATAAATGGGAAATGCGATCGCTTTTGAAAATTGCAGACAAAAATCTTGCATCAGTTGCCATCACCCAGCGAGTCATCAATTCCCCGCCTAATAGCTAAACTCGGATAAATTTGACTAAATACATATTTTATTCAGTCCACTGAGCGTGGAGTTTCGCTATAAGAAAAGCGATTTGAATCGCAGATGGGATAGAAGCGCAAGTGCAAGATTTGTGTAGGGGAGAAATGGCGATCGCATTCTGAGGAATTGGGTGTAGGGACACGGCATCTTATATATTTTGGAAAACTGACAATATTAATCATGCCGTGTCCCTACATAGCGAAATTTTTCTGACTGAATT
>NZ_JBHFNQ010000042.1:0-30427 GCF_041929345.1 Floridaenema aerugineum BLCC-F46 | reverse complement strand
ATTTAAATAAATTAAAATATTTGGGGGGCTGTATCCCCACCCCACAATAATGCTTTTATTTTTGTGGGGGGGGTTTCCTGCCCGCCCCAGGAAAATGTTAGCTTAAATCAGTACATTGTATTTTTGTTGGGGGGGTGTTGTTTCCCCACCCAACATGTTTTTTTTTTTTTTGGTGGGGGGGTAAACCTGCCCGCCTTAGTTTTCACTTTATTTATATCTACCTACTTAGTTTGAAGATGAATCAATTACACACTTTGTTAGAGCAAACTAAATCCTACTTAATTAACTCGATCGCGCCAAATGCCGCAGTTATAGATTATGACTCCCAAGCATTGCAAAAAGCGCTCAACGGACTTGCAGAATTAGGATTACTAGGCTTAAGAATTCCTAAAGAATGGGGCGGTTTAGCAGTCAATCAACATACATTTGATGATTTCCAAGAATTAGTTGCTAGATATTCGGGTGCTTTGGCATTTTTGCAAACTCAACATCAAAGTGCAGCAGCGATGATTTTTCAAAGTGAAAACATTGCTTTAAAACAAGAATATTTGCCTTTGATGAGTCAGGGAAAACGTTTGTTAGGCATTGGTTTTTCTCATTTGCGACGGGATGGCGAACCACTTGTTAAAGCAATTCCTGTAAATGGGGGTTTTTTAATAGAGGGAACAGTACCTTGGGTAACTGGTTGGAACATATTTTCTGAGTTTATTATTGCTGCTAGTTTACCTAATGGGGAAGCGGTTTTTGGTGTGGTTCCTTTAGTAGAAACTCAGCAGGGAAATCAAGGTTTAATCAGTTTTGAAGAACCAATGGAATTAGCGGCGATGACAGCTACTAATACTGTTGCTGCTAATTTGCAGTCATGGTTTTTAGCAGAGGAAAAAGTGGTTTTTATTAAACCTCAAGGTTGGATTCATGAGAACGATAAAAAGAGTATTTTAAAACAAACTACCTTTTTAGCTTTAGGTTGTGCTTTAGCAGGAATTGATATTGTAGAAGCTGCTACTAAAACTAAATCTTTCGTTTTTATTGAAGAAACTTTTCACAATTTAGCTTCCGAATTTAATGATTGTCGTCAAGCGATTAGAGAAGCGCAAGAAAATGCAGATTTGCCATTAGCAGAGAAACATAAATTGCGGAGTTGGGCGATCGCCTTATCTGTACGCTGTGCCCACGCAGCAATTACCGTTTCTAGTGGTGCAGCTAATCTAAAATCTCATCCCGCACAAAGAGTTTATCGAGAAGCATTAGTTTTTACTGTTTCTGGGCAAACACAAGCAATTAAAGCAGCAACTTTGCAAAGATTAGTTAATTCTAAAACCCCGCAAAAAACTATTAAATATTCCCAAGTTATTCACTTAAGTCATATTATAGATACTAACATTCCTCAATGGCCTGGAGATCCACCTGTAGAATTAGAAACAGTTGCCGAATTAGCAAAAGATGGTTACTATTTGCGGCGTTTTTCTCTGGGAGAACATAGCGCCACACATATTAATTCACCCTTAAGCTTTCACAGTTCGGGAATTGGAATTGAGCAATATTTAGCGTCATCTTTGGTTAAATCTGCGGTAGTAATTGATATTAGTCACCAAGCAAAAATCAATCCCGATTATCTCTTAACTATTAATGATATTTGGGATTGGGAACAACGAAACGGCAAAATTCCTGCTGATAGCATTGTACTAGTTTATACGGGGTGGCAGGAGAAATGGTTAGATAGTCATCAGTTTTTAAATCCAGATTCAGCGGGAGTAATGCACTTTCCGGGAATTAGCAAAGAAGCGGTTTTATTTTTACTTAAAGAACGGGCAATTTCTGGTTTAGGAATTGACACTCATGGTGTGGATTCCGGGCAAGATACTACTTTTACAGTTAATAGTTTGATGTTAGAAACACCTCGAATTGTCTTGGAAAATCTCACTAACTTAGAACAGTTACCTGCTACAGGAACAACATTAGTTATAGGTATTTTACGATTGAAAAATGGTTCTGGTTCTCCTGCTGCTGTACTAGCATTTTTACCATAGCACTACACTGTTTTAGAGGAATTTCTACAATAAATTTTGTCCCTTTTCCCAACTCAGATTCACAGGTAATTTTACCACCGTGACGTTCAATAATTGAGTGAGAAACTGATAATCCTAATCCCGTTCCTTGACCTACAGGTTTAGTAGTAAAAAATGGGTCGAATACTCGTTTACGAATAGATTCAGGTATGCCACAACCATTGTCAGCAATAGATATTGCTACATTTCCCATATTAGAAAGATAAGTGCGAATAGTAATTGTACAAGGATTAGCAGAAATTTCTTCTATATTGCGTTTTTTATTGTTTTCTTTTAATGCTTCGATCGCCAAGCGTGACTCGAAAGAGTCGATCGCATTACAAAGCAAATTCATAATTACCTGATTTAGCTGTCCTGCATAACATTCTACTAATGGTAATTCGTTGTAATCTTTGATTACCTGAATTTCTAATTTTTTTTCTGCACATTTCAGACGACTTTGTAACAACATTAACGTACTTTCTATGCCTTCATGAATATCCACAGACTTCATATCTGCTTCATCCAAGCGCGAGAAAGTGCGTAATGATTTGACTATCTTTTCGATTCTTTCTGCGCCTGATTGCATGGAATTTAACAGTTTGGGAAAGTCTTCCATAATAAATTCTAAGTCATTTTCGGCAATTTCCTGCTGAATTTCATCTGGTGGATTAGGATAATAATTACTATATAATTGCACTAATTTAAACAAACTTTCAACGTATTGATTAGCATAATTTAGATTACCATATATAAAAGTAATTGGGTTGTTAATTTCATGAGCAATTCCCGCTACCACTTGACCCAAACTCACCATTTTTTCACTTTGAATTAATTGAGTTTGAGTTTGTTTTAAGTCTTTTAAGGTAATTTCTAGTTGTTGATTTTTCTCCTGCAATTTGGCTTCACTTTCCCGTAAAGCTAACTCGGCTTTTTGACGTTCGGCAATTTCAATTTGAGCTTGTTCAAAAAGCGTAGATTGCTGAATAGCAATTCCTAGTTGTAAGCATATTTGCTTTAAACAATCAATTTCTGAATCTTGCCATTTTCTCGGACTGCTACAATGATGGGCAATTAATAATCCCCATAAATTTTCGCCTTGTAATATAGGAACTACAATATTAGCTTGGATTTGTAATTGTGCTAATTGATCGGCATGACATTGATGTAATTCACCATTGTAAATATCTTCAATAGCCCGAATCCTACCCTTTTGATAAAGCGGCACATACTTTTCTACAAAGCAATTATCTTGAATCACAATTCCTAAAATTGGCATCCATTCTTCAGCTACCGATTCGACAACAGTTAAACCACTCCAGTCGGGATTAAATCGGTAAATAATAGTGCGATCGGTTAACAAAAACCGCCTAACTTCTTCTACTGCTGTTTGTAAAACTTCTTCCGAATTCAAAGATTGACGAATCCGTTCCATAATTGCAGCTAATAAACGCTGTCTTAAAAATTGCTGTTGTAAAGCTGCTTCCGCTTGGCAACGTTCGGTAATATCTATTGCTGTACCAAATAACCGCAACACATAACTAAACTTTCTATTATTGGGTGATTTATGGTTAGTTTTTAAAGCTTGTCCTTTACCGTTAATATATCTGATTTGACCGTCAGGACGAATAATTCGATGATCGATTTCATAAGTTGTACCCTCATTTAATGCCTTTTCCACAACTTTTAAAAATGCTTCTCGATCGTCGGGATGAATTTGTTGTACAAGTTGTTCAAAAGTTGGGGCATGATTTGGTGTAATTCCATAAATTCGGAATAGTTCATCTGACCAAGTTATACTTCCTGTAAGTACATCAAATTCCCAATTTCCAATGTGGGCAATTTTTTGAGACTCTTGGTATTTGCGAGTAAGTTCAAAATTAGCTTCTTCTACTTTTTTGCGATCGCTAATATCTTGATGAGTTCCCGTCATCCGCAAAGGTTTACCCCTTTCATCTCGCTGGAAAACTCTCCCTCGTGAAAGTATCCATTTCCAGTCCCCTGATTTACTTAACATCCGAAATTCTGCTTCGTAAAAATCAGTCAAACCTTCTACATGATCGCTTAAATTTTGTAATACTCGCGGCAAATCTTCTGGGTGTACCAGTTTTTCAAAAGCTGCATAATTATTCTCTATTTCTATTTCTTCATACCCTAACATTTGCTTCCAGTATGAATTAAAATGTATTTTTCCTGTAGTAATGTTCCAATCCCATAAACCTAAATTGCTAGCAGCGATCGCTAAATTTAACTGTTCCTCACTTAGAAATTCATTTTCTTGGCGCTGGCGTTCCACATTGCTCCCCAGTAGTAAAATAAAGGATTGTAAAGTAATATAACAGACAAATCTGTTTAATAATACAATATGGAGCGATCGAACCATTGATTAAATCAGATTCGCGCTGCCAAACCTATTATTCCCTAATTAACTTCGTAAGTAACATTAAAAAACCCAAAAATATCAGGCGATCGGGAAGACTGATTACCTAATATCTATAAGCTTTTATTTGGTGAGAACGCCACAGGAAAAATACTGAAGAGTTCCCTGGCAAGGAACATAATTCTTATCTGGATTTATACCAATTAAAGCGCAACCCTTGATTTCTTAAGTATTGATGTAACTTGGGCATTAGTTTATTAGGAACGATCGCAGCTGGCGTTAACTTTGGTTGATTCTCTTTTAAAATCCAACCCGCAGTTGCGCCTGCTGCTGCACCAATACTCCACTCACCTTGATGAATCCTAGTTACACCATTAACAATATGCGTCACAGCGATCGCCTTACCACCAATTAGTAAATTGTCAACACCTTGAGGGATCAAACTTTCCAAAGGAATAATTACAGGTTTAACTTTATCTTCCGTCGTTCCAGCACTTTGAGCTTCCCAAGGTTGAACCCAATTGCGATACATACAACCTTGAATATCCACATCATAGTGAGTTACACCAATGGCAGTCGGTTGAAAATTCCGCCCCCCAGACATATCTTTGCGAATATCTTGTTCGCGCACCATAAAATTAGTTTGTCCGTAAGCTTTTCTGCCAATAATTCTCCTTCCCTCACGAAAATAAGGCATCATACTCAACCCTGAAAGCGTACCCATAGGCGAATCTTTACCGGACAAATGTGCCAAAGGAAACTTAGAATTAGCCTTACTTTCTACTTCCATTAACCACTCAGAAAATAACAAAGCCCGATCTTCCCCATGCTTCAGGGCACTCATAGACATTCCACCGATCCAATTTTGATATTGCCCAGTTTGAATTAACCTTGCTTCACTCATTAACAAAGGTGGATTCATCAAATTCCAATTATTACCATGAAACCAATTAACTAAAGTCAGATCTCCAAAAGATGGATAATCTTTAAATCTGGGATTACCCTTAGCACTAATAATTCGACGATATTTAAAAAAGCTACGTCCATGAAACATGGGAAACCCAATTAAGTCAAAATGATCCCGATGTTCTTTCCGCGAAAATATTGGTTCATGTTGGGATAAAGCTGCCCGACTAACACCGCGATCGTCTTTAATTGCTAAGACAAAAGTAAAAGTAAAAGCTTGCGTACAATCAGGATTATCTTTGAGTGAAGCATTAACTTCCCCGCTAGTAGTGAATGACTCCGAACCTACACGATGAGGAATTCTCGCCCATGCTACCAATTCGCCTGTATCTGTAGCATCAATCACCATCAATCTTTTCCCTGGTGGTGCTTCCAAACGAATGGGCACTTTCTCATAAGTATCAGTACTTGACCAAGAATACCAAGGGTTGAGATCTTCCGAAAGGCGACCGCTGGGTACATAATCGCGATCGCGTGGAATGCGTCGCACCGCATAAATCGCCGTCATCAACTTGCCTGTATCATCAAATTCTGCCCCTTTAAAAGCGATTCCCGTCCCCCAACGACTCCCAGGCGCAGACTTAGCAGAGGAATTCAACAATTGTCGCGCCGCTTGTTCTCCCACCTTTGGCGGAAAACACAACCTTCCCACCCAGCAACTATTAGTATCATCAACAGACAATTTTTCCTTTTGTTTAGCCCAAGCAGGCAAAACGATCTTTTGCTGTGAAATCAACTGCTTAAAAGAATTCCAACTACTCGAAAAATTATTCAGCCTTAGCATTGTGTCCGACTCATCGATCGCAGACACACCTTGGGAACTAATCTGTCCCCCAAACCAAGGCGTTAACTCAATCAAGCAAGTCCTCGCCCCTGATTTCATCGCATGGGAAGCCGCCGCCACCCCACCCAAAGAACCGCCAACCACAACCACTTCACATTGCCAAATCTCTTTCGCCGCCGGTAAAGGATCGAGTCGCGGTCTACCATTAGGTAGCAGCGATAAGGTTCGAGAAGCATTTTCCTTTGGCGGTTGCTGTTCTGACTCAGCAAAAAAAGAATTGAACAACCCCAACAAAGGGCGATCGTTGTAATTACCGGAAGCAAAAGCTAAACCGACCCCAACCAAAGAACCGCAAATCGATACTCCCCAAATTAATTGCCGAAATGAACGAGGCTGCCACATGGATTTAGTTGCAAAGAGTAAAGTGTGAGAGAGTCCGTCAACATACCCAAACTATTATCCATTTCCCACAGCCTGACTTCGGGATTTATCACCCAAGATCAGCCAGAGGCGAGGAAATTAGGGCATTCGACTTTACCAATTAAAAATATACTCTTGTTCAATGTCAATTTTTTGCCCCTTCACCTAGTTGGGTGATCATAATTCACCTGGTTTGGTGAAGACTAAATATAGTCACAAATATTACTTTAAAAGTACGGCCAGGTAAAACATTTTCTTACTTTTTCCTTTACCGATTCAGACTAACCACCCCGGAGAGCCAATATGTCAGGGAAAGACGCTTATTGCACTGTCAAGCTGTTAATGCGAAAACATATTAAGTCCGTTAAGGATCATCCTCATCTGTTAGTGGAGCAAAAAGACAAGTACGTTAACTTATTATGGACTTATAATTTTTTGAGTACCCTGTTACGTAAGAATGAAGAATTTGTCCCTTTGTGTATAGATGATTTTAATAGCCGAAGTCTGCATCATTCTTCCCCGGATGCCAGTTTTGATGAAGTAAAATTTTTGTCTGAACCTGATGCCGTTCCTTATTGGGAAATTGTTCGCGATATTGATTTGGGCATCCTGAACGGTTATCTAGATTATTGGAATTTAATCGAAGAATTAATTATCACCGATAAGGCTAACGAAGAGGATATAAACAAGCATTTTAAAGTATTAAAATATATTTTAAATGAAGTGATAGCTTCTGACTGTTTTAGCGAACGGTACAAAGGAAGACTTGAGGAAAGATATATTCAACTTTGGGATAAGCGTTTGTTTTTTGCAGCACAGAGAAAGTTAGCCGCCCTAGCAGCAAATCTTTCTAATAGTCAATAATGCCTTTTTTTTACGCAACTACTCACTAGAAAAATTTCTGATTCATTAAACTTTAGCAAATTAGGTTCTTTTATGGAATACGTTTACTATTTCGCCAATGCTAGTTTAACCCTGCGAGTTATAGAATACTTGAATTCTCGACCCTGGTTAGGAATTAATTTTATTACCGTGATTCATGACCTAGATGGCTGGGTAGTTAAAATCAAATTATTGGGGCATTTAAACTCAGAAGAAGAAGGGGATTTTCGGGCTGTTTTAGATGAATATGGGATTTATTATCAACCGGAAATTCAAGTAAAAATGGCAATGTGGGCTTTAGAAATTGGCAAATCTCCCCTCTATGTAATTGCTAATTATCAGGTAGCTGTAGTTGCTCACGGTAGCCCAAATCCGGCAGAAATTGAAGAGTTTTGTCATCAATTTATTGAAGATTTAGGCTATTCTCCTCAAACACTTCTTTAAAGTTTGTTGATGTAATTACTTACACTTGATAGAGCGCCAAACAGTTAAAGCTTTTTGTTTGGCATTTTTACCTTGTGCTTGTACTTCTACAATTAGTCTTTCATCATTGACAATGGTACTAGCAGTAAATTGTACTGCTGGTATATTGGAAGATTGATCTTCTAAGGTGTAATTGCCTTGTTCAATGGTGACATCGATCGGTTTATTGCAAAATTTCATGTTTTGGCTATAGGCAGAAACAACTTCAAATTCTGTTGGTTTTGGTTGCAGCGGAGTTGTGAGTCTTTCTATATCTTCTTGGTTTTGAGTATCGCGGTTTAAAGGTGTTTGCATCACAAATATTTCCACATCAGGCGGCGAGGTTTTGCTGTGAACTTTGGCAAGTTTAATTCCGGCAAATTTGATGCCGTATTGCCCTTGAGAACCACCCGGAATGCGATAATCAATAATGCTTTTTGCTACTGCTTCGGCTCGTTTGGGATCTAGGGCGTTACTATAAGCTTTCATGCCTAATCCAATGATACCTGTAGTCACGAGCGCGATCGCACCACCAATAATCATCACCCAATCTAACAACTTAACTCGATCTAGCTGTTTTGGTCTTAAATCTTCATCGTTCATTCTTAATTAATAACCTAGAACTTCTTAATATAAATTTACACCCAAAAACTTATCCAAAAATCTAGTTCGCCACATAAACCGGACTACCAAACACCATTCTAATGCTACAAAACCCATAAACAAATAATCAAGAATTCCAAAATGCCAAAGTTCAAAAAATTTCCGTAAGGGCGGCACAGATATAATGACAATATATACTATTAGTAAACCTAAAGCAGTGATTGTATATCGCCAATCACCACTTAATCTTTCCCCGCCTACCCAAGCGTTAGTAGGTGGTTTCAAAAAGAGAATGAGGAACAATTGACATAAAATTAAAATTGTTGCTAAAGCACTGCGGGGAATCGAATAATCAACTTGGGAGATATCCGCACCAGGCGGTAAATCTAAAACAGCCAATACTAAGTAATATAAATAAACTAACAGAGCAGTTAAAGTAATTGTTATAGTAGCCGGAATAGTAAAATGCAGCATTGACTGTACCATGCTCCGTCTGGGAAAAATCCCTGGTTTTGCCCAAATGGGAATGCAAATTGTAGGTAATCCCACACCAATTAAGGAAACTAAAGCACTTTGTTTATTTTCCAAGGGGAAGCTATCAGTAACAATCGCTGTGGCAAAAATTAGTAAAGTGACACAAAATACCCGTACTAAAAACAATTTTAAAACATCAAAAATGCCATTGCGAATCCGTTGTCCTTCCAAAAAGGTATAAGGTAAAACGCCAAAAGAATCTTTGAGTAATACAATATCAGCTATGCCCCTAGTGGCTTTACTACCGCTTTCCATTGCGATCGCTAAATTTGCCCTTTTTAAGGAAAGCACATCATTTACCCCATCCCCAATCATCGCTACATAGTGTCCTGATTTTCGCAAACTATCGACTAATTTAGCTTTTTGTTCGGGAGTAATCCGACCAAAAATTGTGCTATTTTTGGCAGTTTGGGTAAATTCAATTGGGCTCATTTGCTCTAATTCTTGTCCCGAAATTACTGCTAAATCATTGCCTAAACCCGCTTGTTTTGCTAATGCTGCTACAGTTTGGGGATGATCGCCAGAAATAATTTTAATTTCAATTCCTGCTTTAGCAAAACCCTGAATAGTTTCGTAAGCTTCGGGGCGCAATCGATCGCTAAAACTAATTACTGCTAACAAAATTAAATTTGCTGGTAATTCTACCTCTGATGGTTGATTATTTGTTGGCAACTGCCAACTTTTTCCAACGACAATATCGGCACTATAAGCAAACAAAACAACTCGTAAACCTTTGTTAGTTTCGGCGGCAATATATTTATTTATTTCCCGATTTAAATCTAGATTTTTTGCCAGAACTTCCGGTGCGCCTAAAACATAAATACTTGGTTTTAATGTGTCAGCAAATGCGATCGCACTCCATTTCCGACTAGAAGAAAAAGGTACTTCAGCAATTAGCGATCGCTCTTTTCCCGGACAAGCTAAACCCAGGGCATCACTAGTTTTATTTCCCACTTTAGTAGCAGCGGCAAAATCTCCTAAAAGCGATCGTAATTCCCCTTCATCAATATCTAAAGGATAAATCCTTTCTAAATTAATTTCATTAGTTGTTAAAGTCCCTGTTTTATCCAAACAAAGCACATCTACATTACTCAAAGATTCCACCGCATTCGCTTGCTGAATCAATACATTTTGTCCGATCATTTTCACCGCACCTAACCCATAAGCCAAAGTAATTGCTAACAACAACCCTGCTGGTACTAAACCTGCAATTACCGCAGCCCTTTGCAACAAATCAGATAAAGAATAGGAACGACTCAGAAAACTAATACTAACTAAAATCCAGAGAAAGCAAGCAATTAACATAAAAACTCGAATTACGACATTAATTTCTCTCTGGAGAGGTGTTAAAACCTGGCGAAAAGCTCTGGCACCAGTTGTTAATTGATAAGCTAATGTTTCTGTTCCTACCTTTTGCACTTCATAGCAAGCACTCCCACTCACACAGAAAGTCCCAGAAAAAACTGATTCTCCGGCAAATTTCCGAATCATATCTGATTCACCAGTTAGCAAAGATTCATCAACCTCCATGATACCTTCGCCAACTACCACGCCATCGACAACAATTTGATCTCCCGCTCTAACTAGTAGGATATCTCCCAAAACAATCTCTGCGGGATCGATGTTCTTTTCTTGACATTCGCGAATTACAGTAACTTTTGGTCGGTTGAGTAAAGCAATTTCATCTAACTTTCTTTTTGCCCAAATTTCCTGGCAAATATTAATTAATATTCCCCCCAAAATTACCACTACTACCAGGATGCTATCGCCAATTCTACCTAATAAGAAAAATACTGCACTAATCGCAAAGAAAATCCAATTAATAAAAGTGAAAAGGTTTTCTCGAAGAATTTGTTTATAAGAACGGCTGGTCTGTAGTTTAACATTATTACCTTGTCCGGCTGCGCGGCGAGCGATCGCTTCACTCTCAGTGAGTCCGGTTAAACCATAAGTTTGGGAAATATTTGCTTGGGTCATACTATGTAATAAATAATACTGAGCAAAATTTTACTACCACAAGCGATCGGCTTACGCCCAATCGCGTTCCAGCTACTATGGCGGCAAAGCGGTAAACTAATCTATGATATCTCAAACTACGAATAAACTATTGCAGCAAGGTAGAAATAACGATACAGTTAAAAACAAGTGAAACAGGTAATAACAAACCTTCTTTCTGGGTCGCCTTCTGCCAAGTGGTACTAATTACAGCGATAATTGTGGCGATTACTACAAATTTCTCGGCTGGGTTAGTTAGGCAAATTAACAGATTAAAAAAAGAATTAATTTCTGATATAAATTAACAAACAGACAAAACAATAAACCCTTTCACCTGCTAGGAAAGGGTTAGTTACAGCAGATGGATTTTTAACTTATTCAACAGAAACTGCTTTTACTTCCACTACTGTATCATCAACACTTTTGTTACCTTCAGCAGCGTTATCAGCAACATCGCTAGGTTGTTGACCTTGGCGCAATTTGACATAATCGATGAAGATCTGAGATACTTCTGAAACTAACAGGGCAGTAATTGCGGCATCATCAATCCATCCCACGATCGGTATAAAGTCAGGAGCAATATCTATTGGGCTAAACAAATAAGCTAAAGTTCCTAACACTAACCACCAGCGATATTTAGGATTACGAATTGTGCCGCGATACCAGTTGTAAAATGATTGAATTAAATTGTTCATTTTTATTTACCATCCAGCTACTTTCATTGTGGCAAAAGCCACATTAAGAGACTGGTGTGGATATCCGGCATCAGGTTTTGTTGCCCTTTTGAAAAGATTTCATCAGATTTTCTCAAATTATTTCAGGTAATAACCGTCATTGCTGCTCCTTATTTCTTTACAATTTAAGTTGCCTAACTCAGATCTTGCACTCAGCTAGGCAGAGCCTCTATTTTTCGTTCCCTGATTGAACCAGGGAACCAGGATCAAAGGAGGTGGAACCTCCTAGTTGTGCAAGATCTGAGCTAAGACTCGTTATCAGCGACCGGGGCGACAGAACTTTATGCAAAGAGGTAAGTACGGAGGAAACCCAAGACTGTGAACATCATAGAAATTTTCCAATTAGGTGGGCCTGCAATGTGGCCTTTGCTAGGTCTGTCGATCCTGTCATTGACCGTGATCCTGGAGCGTCTGTGGTTCTGGGCAAGAATTCTCAGCAAAGAAAGGGAGATCGTTAACCGAGTTTTAGATGCGGCGGTGCAGGATTGGGAGGCGGCGACGGAAATTGCCAGACGTGCGACCAATAAGCCAATAGGTAGATTTCTCTATGCGCCGTTGCGTTTGGGTCAACCCGATCCAGAGTTGTTTAAGCTAGCGCTGGAAAGTACAGCCCATGAAGAGTTAAACTCGATGCGCGGTGGCGACAAAATTTTAGAAGGGATTATTGGTTTAGCGCCCTTGCTGGGTTTGTTTGGTACGGTTTGGGGTTTAATTGTTTCGTTGCGATCGATTCGGATTAGTGATTTAGGAACTCCTTCTACTGCTGGGGTAACTTTGGGTATTGGGGAAGCTTTAATTACTACGGCTTCTGGGTTGGTAGTGGCGATCGTTACTTTAGCTTTCTACCGTTTGTTTCAAGTTTTACTATTTAATCAGATGAAAATTTTTCATCGCTCTGGTAGCGAATTAGAGTTACTTTATCGTCAGTATTGGTCACAAGCTAGTTCAGGTTCAGGTCGGAAGAACAAAAAGAGAAGTAAACCACCACAAGAACCAGTAATTAAACCAGAAGAAGAAAGCGTTTCTCCTCCAAGAAACAGAGATTTTGCTCAACCAGAATCAACAACTCAAATCCAGTCAGAAACCATTGTACAAACTCCAGAAATAGATTCGTCTGAGCCACAAACAGAAACTTCAATAGAGGAAAATCATCCAACTGCTCCCGGTAAAACTGGTATATTTCAACGGTTGCGAAATCGGATAAACAAGAATAATTCTGAGGTTAAAAAAAGTAATTTCACAGAAGCACCGGAAACAGCAACAATTACCGATAATCATACAGATGCCACCAATGTAGCCAATGTAAAAGAAGAATCAACTAGTTCAGAAGATGTCAATGTAGAAGACGAGAGTGCAGATGCTAATAAAAGCAACTTTTCTTCCACTTCAGACCCGATAGTAGAAGACATTAAAAAAGATTAAATTCGCTAAAATTTTGAGTGCCGATTTATCTCAATGGAACAATTCATCTCCCGTCAAACTGCGTTGTGACGGGAGATGAATTGGTACGGGCGGGTTTCTCTAATTGAACAACATTAGCAAAAACCGAGTTTTGGATAAACCCGCCCCTACTTGATCGTAGCGAATCAATATAGTTTGACGATTGCATTTTTCCAGGATATACTGTTAATAATTACCAGGTTGATAGAGAGATGTTGACAGATTTAAAAGTAAGATTGTATCCGAAGAAAGATCAGCAAATAGCCTGAGCGCAAAACTTTGGCTGTTGCCGCTTTGTTGGGAACTATTACCTGAATAAGACTGTCACTCAAGATCAACAAACAGGGATTGGATTAAGCTATTGCGACATGGCGAAAGACTTAACTCAACTCAAAAAGCATGAAGACTTTTTAGTTAGGTGATTTTTGGAGCAATGAAAATAAATCTGGATAATTCATCTGATGAAGCTAGAATAGAAATTCTGCCACTAATTGATGTAATATTTTGTATACTCACTTTCTTTTTGTTGGCAGTTATGGGGTTAACGAGACAACAAGCAATTACTGTTGATTTGCCTCAAGCCAGTAACGCGACTACACCACAAATAGCTTCTAGATTATTAGTCAGCATTAATCCCTACAATCAAATATATGTAGAAAATCAGTTAGTAACTCCAGAACAATTAGAACAAAAATTGCAGGAATTTAATCAAAGAAATCCCGACGGAATAATGGTTTTATACGCTTCCAAAACAGCTTTTTATAATGATGTAGTGCAAGTTTTGGACAAAATGCAGGCTGTGGGAGGCGATCGCGTAGCCTTAGCCACTTTACCCGAACCGGAAACCACAGAGCAAATTCCCGGTGCATCTCCCCCACCCACCCCTGGTACAGCCATTCCTGGTGTGATAACTCCCGGAACTCTTCCCACTCCCACCCCTGATGCCGGAGTTCCCGGAGCTCTCCCCATTCCCGCCCCCGGCACACAAGTACCCGGAGCTCTCCCCATTCCCACACCTGGCACACAAGTACCCGGAGCTCTCCCCATTCCCACCCCTGGCGCACAAGTACCTGGAACACTTCCCACTCCTGGTGTTGTAACTCCCGGAACGCTTCCCACCCCCGGCGCACAAGTACCTGGAACTACTCCCCCTGGAACTGCTACTCCTGGGGTGACTCCAGAGAGATCGCGATCGCGTTAAAGAAGCAGGAGAGCAAGAAAACTCCCTAACTCAAAACTTTCTCAAACGAAGCTAAGAAGTTTCCCCAGTCCCCAGTCCCCAGTCCCTTTCTTAATTTGTACCTTCAGATGGATTAATGTTTACACCAATTTGTAGAGGAAATTTAGAACTTAGCAATTTAACGTGATTATTGTGGTTAATTTTAATCAGCCACAGATCAGATGAGAGGGAAATTAAATATGGATTTTATTGATCTGTTAATTGCTTGGATAGTTAGCGCTTCTAGTTTGCTATTTATTACTAGATTACCAGTTGGTGTAGAAATTGACAGTCCAGCTAAAGCTTACATTTCGGCAGCAGTTATTGGTGTAGTAGCTGCAATTGTTAGACCAATTTTAGGGCTATTTTTCTTTATTCCTAATTTGGTGACATTTAATTTGTTTTCGGGAATTACCACATTTATTATTGCGGCTGTTACTTTTGCGATCGCCGCCTCGTTAGTCCAAGGTTTTCGCTTACGCGCAGGTATTTGGAGCGCAGTTATTGGAGCTTTAGCACTCTCCTTAGTCAGCAATTTAATTTACAGCATTCTTTAATTTCAGGAAACCGAAACGGAATTGCGCGATTCGAGTGACCAGAATCACCCTCTTTTGTCTGTCCCAAGTGACGAAAGAGGGTGATTCTGGTAATATCATGTCCGATCGATCGGCCATAATATCCTTAATCCAAAACCGTTCAGCTGAGCGTGAGACTGAGGCTCACGCCGAAGTCTGACGGCGAAGCCCTGAAAAAGACGTTATATATAACGTCTCTACATTATGGGTAATCAACCGGACATGATATAAATACATCGAGATAGTCAATGACAACCAGCATTAAATAATAAAAAATTTAACTTTTTATTTATGTTTTAACTTCTTCATAACATGATTAAATAAGTGCTAAGATTACCCTAATTGTTGGCTTGACAACATTTTACTAGGCTGGTAATTAATACAATGCCTTCTGGTTCCTGAAAAAACCTTAATTTGTTATTAAGGAATAGGGACTAACAACTAAGGAAAATTCAGAAGATAGTTATTAAATAAATCCAGATGAGCCAAAATTTATATATCGCAGCAATTGAAGCAGGTAGTGGTAAATCACTTGTCCTCCTGGGACTGATGGAACTGTTATCAAAGCGTATCCGCAAACTCGGTTTTTTTCGTCCAGTTATTCATGCAGGGCAAAAGCCAGATAACGATATTAACTTAATCCGTCAGCGTTACCATCTGCAAATTGACTACGAATCTCAGTATGGGCTAACACATCAACAAGCACAAGATTTAGTCGCTGATGGGCATTATGACGAACTGATCAAACAGGTAATTGAAAAATACAAAGCTTTAGAAAAACATTGCGATTTTATCCTTTGTGAAGGGATTGATTCTACGGAAATAGATCCGGCATTTGTTGATAATTTTGATACCCGCATTGCTAATCATTTAGCTGCCCCAGTTTTAATTGTGGCAAATGGGCAAGGTAAAACTCCAGAGGAAGTAGTGAATGCAGTTCGCACGGAACGGGAAGCTTTTATAGAAGAGGGATGTACAATTGCCGCTACAATGGTTAATTTAGTGCATCCTGAGCAGTTAGAAGCGGTTACTCAACAGTTAGAAAATGTGTGGACTTATGAAGACCCTGTATTCGTTTTACCAGAAAAAGAAACTCTAGGTAAACCAACAATTAGAGAAGTTGCTCAAGCAATTAATGGAAAACTGGTACATGGGACGGAAAATCAACTAAATCGGGAAGTTTTAAGCTATAAAGTAGCGGCGATGCAATTACCCAACTTTCTCGATCATGTGCGGGAAGGTGGGTTAATAATTACAGCTGGCGATCGCGCTGATGTAATATTAGCTTGTTTGGCTGCTACCTTCTCAGCAAATTATCCCAAAATTGCCGGAATGATTTTAACTGGGGGTTTTGATATGGCTCCCCAAGTGAGAAAATTATTGCAAGGTTTCCGCAAGTTTAATACCCCAATTTTTAGCGTCGAAACTGATACTTACGAAACTGCTAGGCGAGTTAGTTTAGTTCATGCGGAAATTACTCCAGATAACCAAAGAAAAATTGCTTCCGCCTTGGGATTGTTTGAATCTTATGTAGATTTAATTAAACTAGAAAAACGCATTTCTGTGACTCGTTCTAGTCGCACAACACCGCTGATGTTTGAATATGAATTAATTGAGCGGGCGAAGGCGAAGAAGCAACATATTGTGTTTCCCGAAGGTGCAGATGAACGAATTTTAAGAGCAGCAGAAATTCTCCTACGTCGTCGAGTTGTAGATATTACACTATTAGGACATGAACAGGAAATTAGAGAAAAAATTTCGTTTATGGGGTTAAATTTGAACTCAGTAAATATTCTCGATCCTTTGCATTCTGAATGGCAAGATGAGTACGTCCATACTTATTGGGAGTTGCGAAAACACAAGGGAATTACTGAAGAATTCGCCAGAGATGCCATGCACGATTTTAGTTATTTTGGCACCATGATGGTGTACAAAGGAGCCGCCGATGGCATGGTATCTGGTGCTGTTCATACTACCGCTCATACCATTCGTCCCGCATTAGAATTTATTCGGACTGTTCCGGGTTGTTCGATCGTTTCCAGTGTATTTTTAATGTGTTTAGCCGACCAAGTTTTAGTCTATGGAGATTGCGCCGTAAATCCCAATCCTTCTCCCGAACAATTAGCAGATATTGCTATTAGTTCGGCAACTACCGCCCAGACTTTTGGCATTGAACCATTAGTAGCCATGCTATCTTATTCTACAGGTGATTCTGGTCAGGGAGTAGATGTAGATAAAGTGAAAGAAGCTACTTGTATTGCCCGGGAAAAACGCCCAGATTTAAAAATAGAAGGACCGATTCAATATGATGCAGCAATTGATAGTTCGGTAGCCAAAACTAAACTGCCAGGTAGTGAAGTTGCCGGACACGCAACTGTATTTATTTTCCCCGATTTAAACACCGGAAATAACACTTATAAAGCTGTACAGCGATCGGCAAATGCAGTAGCGATCGGTCCGGTTTTACAAGGTTTGAAAAAACCCGTCAATGACTTAAGTCGCGGTTGTACTGTCACCGATATCGTCAACACAGTAGCGATTACCGCTATTCAAGCACAAACAACTGTTTAGTTCGTTGTTCCTACTGAGCGTAGGAGTAGCGCTTTAGCGCAACAACGAACCTCGTCGGTAGGAGTAGCGCTTTAGCGCAACAACGAACCAAAATACCCTAAAATCGGTAGGATATTAATATGCCCAAAATTTATTAATTTATGCTACTGCGTTCATCATCGCCAGAGGAAGTTATTTGTATTACCCAACCGCATCATGCTTGGATTTCAGGACAATTAGCAAGGATGTGGGGAAACGAACAATTTGGTGAAGTTTCTCCTCATCAAGAAGTTTGTTTAGCTGCGGAACAACATGATATTGGTTGGCTGATTTGGGAACAAACACCAACATTAAATCCCCAAACAGGTTATCCTCATTCTTTCTCGGAATTGGCAACAAAAAACCATGTAAAAAATTGGTCAAAAGCGAGAAATTTTGCTCTACCTTTGGGTAGATATGTGGCGTTACTTGTGTCACTACACGGTACTCGTTTATATGAACGCTTTCGCGGTTGGGAAAATTACCCGGAAACCAAAGAATTAGTGCAGAATTTTCTCAATGATGAGTATGCTTTTCAACAAGAGTTGATTACTAAATTACAAAACGACTCTTATCATGCACCATACGCTACACCAGAAGTAATTAAACGTAATCAAAAATTAGTGGCAGTTTGGGATGCACTTTCTTTAATTATTTGTCATGGGTTCACTGGTGAAAAAATAGTTGAAAATGTACCTACTACTCATGAGGAAATTACGTTAACTTTAAAGAATAAAGAAAATCATCCTTTAGAAATATCTGTGTCTCCTTGGCCGTTTCGCAAAAATCAGGTAAACTTGGTTTTTGAGGGGAGATTGCTTCAGCAAAAATTTACTGATGAAAGGGTAATGCGAGAAGCTTTAAGTCAGGCTCCGGGAGTAACAATTAATACTAGTTTATTCCCGAAAAATTAAGAAGATTTTAACCACAGATATCCACAGATAAACACGAGATTTACACAGATATAATTGTTGTCTTTGGGATGGGTAGTTATAATCTGATTTAGGGCAGATTTGTTCGATCGCACTAAAAAACCAATGACACATTCCAAACGCTTTTATAAGTACAAAAGACGGCAAATTTTACGTTTTGCAGGGTTAGCAGCAGGCGCGTCAATGTTACCTGTCGCTTGTCGTGCAACTACTTCCCCAAATGCCGAAAATAGCGCCCCGAAACAACTTGCTACTCCCACAACTGAGTATAGTCCGATCGCCCAATCCACTCAACAAAATGTCAGTAAAGTTGTGTTAGTTCGCAGTGACGATCGAGTTGCTGGTACATTAAAAGCTTTAGATTTACTTCAACCTCAAGGAATTTCTGGACAAACAATTTTCGTTAAACCTAATTATAATACAGCCGATCCTGCTCCGGCTGCTACTGATACCAAAATGTTAGAAGCTTTGGTGAAAGAGTTACAAAGTGCAGGGGGGAAACAGATTACGATAGGCGATCGATCCGGGATGGCAGAAACTCGCCCAGCAATGCAGAAAAAAGGCGTGTTTCAATTAGCACAACGCTATGGATTAAAAGCCATAGTTTTTGATGAATTATCTGCCGCAGATTGGCAGAAATTTCCCGCAGCAGGTACGCATTGGAAACAGGGATTTGCTTTTGCCCGTCCGATTTTAAATTCTGGGGCAATTATTAATACTTGTTGTTTAAAAACCCATCGTTTCGGCGGTCATTTCACCTTATCATTAAAAAACACTGTAGGGATGGTTGCTAAATACATTCCCGGCAATTCTTACAATTACATGAGTGAATTGCATAACTCACCGCACCAAAGATTAATGATAGCTGAAATTAACAAAGCTTACCAACCAAAATTAGTTTTACTCGATGGTGTAGAAGCTCTTGTCAATGGCGGGCCTGATACTGGAAAATTAGTTAAAGCGGGGGTGATTTTGGCAGGGACCGATCGTGTAGCTGTTGATGTAGTTGCAGTGGGGATTTTGCGAAGTCTAGGCACAACCGAAGCAGTTTCTCGCGGTTCCGTTTGGCAATTAGAACAAATTAAAAGAGCAGTAGAATTAGGTTTAGGTGCGGGAAATTCCGAGCAAATTGAAATTATTACAGCTGATAATTCCAGTCAGAAAATGGCTGATGAAATTCGGAAGTTGATTGTTGCTTAGAACTATTCTTGACTCTCACCATTATTTGAAATCGGCAAGCCAAGGATAGTAGATAAAGCTTTCGCTACTTCCTCCATATAATTATCATCCAAATGTCCAATAACTCTGATGATTCTGGATTTATCAATAACTCGAATTTGTTCGCAAAGCAGAACAGAGTCTTGAGTTAAACTCCCAGTTCCAGCTGGAACAAATACATGAGATGGTAAGATAGCACGTCGAATCTGAGAGGTAAAAGGTGCAATAATTGTATGAGGGCTGACAGCATTGGCGCGATCGATTTGTAGCACTAAAGCAGGTCTAATTCCCGCTTGCTCTGTTCCTACAACGGGATTTAAGTCGCAAAGAACTACATCTCCTCTTGTAATTGTTACCACTGAATTTCTCCACGAGCCAAGCGATTTTCATAATCTTCCAAATTAGCAAGGTAATCAGAAAAATCTGATTCAGAAATTTTTTTGGATTCGATGTACTCAAGCCATAATTGCCATTGATCTTCGCTGCGCTTTAGCAACAGGAAGTCTATAAAATTGCTGACTTCTTGAACTAAAGATTCAGGCATTTGATTAATTTTCGCGATCGCTTGTTCTTTAATACTCATAAACCTAAAACCAGTAGTGATAATTCCATAATTTCATCTGCCAAACCTAGCAAGCAATTCCTCACGGGATAATTGCAGTAATAAAATAGTAAATTCTTCCGGTGATAACTCTAACAAAGGCTCAATAATTCCTGAAAGTTGTTCATCGATTAAACCAAAGCGAAATCGCAGCAAATTTTCTATATTGGCGCGACGTTCGATGATTCTTCCCCTTCGTAAAGCTTCTTCTTCCCATTGTAAAACTAGTGGTGATAGTTCCATTGCTAACTCCCGATCGCTCTCGGATGAGATGGTTCTGAACTCCTAAGCAAAATATTAGTATCTAGTAAATAAGACATTTACCATCTGTCTCCATAAATGCTCTCTCTACTAATAGCCTCATCAGATAAAATTGGAGTATCCAACCGATGACTCTCAGCCCACTCTTGAAAAGCCTTAGCCCTTTCTTCTGGGCTGGCTACTTCATAAAAAGGACGTTCTTGAATCTTCTTATTTAGATTCATTTTCCGGTTTAATAAATCCTTTTCTTCCGCAGTCAACGATTGAATAATTTCAACCAAAGATTCCACTAATTTTGTATTCATAAAAATCTACTTCCCAAATTGATTTAGCCATTAATACCGAGATAATTAGCTAACTTCTACCTGCCAAACCTAGCAAGCAATTCCTCACGGGATAATTGCAGTAATAAAATAGTAAATTCTTCCGGTGATAACTCCAACAAAGGCTCAATAATTCCTGAAAGTTGCTCATCGATTAAACCAAATCGAAATCGCAGCAAATTTTCTATATTGGCGCGACGTTCGATGATTATTCCTTCCTGAATTCCGCTTTCCTTTCCTCTTCGTAAAGCTTCTTCTTCCCATTGTAAAACTAGTGGTGATAGTTCCATTGCTAACTCCCGATCGCTCTCCTCTATATTTTGACTTACTTGTAAAGTGGCTTGCAAATTTGTCAGTAATAAAAACACATTGGAACGTAAAGGGTGATTTACTGGCAGTCTGGCTATTTCGCTAATAGCTTGTTTTTGTGTTGTTCCTTTACCCAACATTCTCAACCAAAGGGTTTCTTCAGTACTGGCTAATTGATGAATTACCACGATCGCACTTTTCAAGCCTTCTCCTAAAAAATATACACCACTAGGCCAGTTATCCAGATCGGTTTCGGCTTTGAAACTGTTTAACAGAGAAGTTGAGGCTGTAGGAGAAAGTATCCATAACCAAGGTAAATTAGTTTCATCAATGCGATCGTTTTCCCGGTTCGCTTGACGTTGCAAATTGGCGTGGATATCAAATAGTTTACTCAGACATCCCCGAATTTGGCTGGCTGTCACAGCATTGCGGAAAGGTTCAAAAATTGCGGCTTGGCTGGCAAATCTTCCTAAAAGTCCTAATACTTCGGCGTTTCCCCTTCTTTCTGCTGGGTGAGGCGTGAACCAAACATCGATTTCTCGCACTTCTCCCGCTACGTTGCGGCTGGTTTCTACTTCGCCAAGCGGGGTTAATAACTCTTTTAAAAAGTCTTTAGCAAATTGATCGTAAAGGAATCGAGTCATTTAGGGGGATTTTGTGCGGCTTTGGCAAAATATTATACATCTTGTTTCAATCGCGTTGCCGGGATTAAGTGAATTTAAAGGCTTTCAATAAAATTTTTGGAAATTAAAGCTTCATAATGTTTCAGTCCCCTTGCGGGGATTAAGTTAATTGAAAGAGAGTAAGACACGAATCACCCAAATTGGTAAACAATTGTTTCAATCCCGGCAACGGGATTAAGTTAATTGAAAGAAAATTACAGTCATCAGTGGCGGCAAAATTTGCTGCGATCGCTACTGATGACTGGTAACAGAAAACAAATAAAAAGGTATAACTATCATTGCACAGATCAACATTAATGGGCAAGCTTTGTTTCAATCCCGTTGCCGGGATTAAGTTAATTGAAAGTAAAACTATTGAAACCCTGAAACTATTAAATTGTCAAGGTTATAGCGATTTTCGTGAAACCTCTCAGGATTTAGCTCCCGCTTTGATTCCCGAAAAAACTGTTGATAGCTGTCATGATAGTACAGTTGCCACCTAACGTCCAGGTTGCTACTGTAACAAATAATCAACACAATAGCAGTTAGTGCCATCATCCATTACCTAAGATATTCCGCAATGAAAGCCGATCGCCACCCCCACACAAAACCCACCACACCCAACATTAAAATCCCCGAACTACTGTCACCTGCGGGTAATTGGGAATGCGCCAAAGCAGCTGTTGAAAATGGCGCAGATGCAATTTATTTTGGCTTAGAACAATTTAATGCCAGGATGCGGGCGCAAAACATCACTACAGCGGAATTGCCCAAATTAATGCAATATTTGCACCTGCGAGGAGTCAAAGGATATGTCACCCTCAACACCCTAATTTTTCCCCAAGAATTAACCCAAGCTGAACAATATCTTCGCACAATTATTGCTGCTGGAGTCGATGCAGTCATCGTGCAAGATATCGGACTTTGCCGTTTAATTCGCCACCTTTCCCCAGACTTTCCCATCCATGCTTCTACCCAAATGACTATTACCAGCGCTACTGGTATAGAATTTGCTAAATGCTTGGGTTGTCAGTTAGTAGTTCTCGCCCGTGAATGTTCGATTCAAGAAATAGAAAAAATCCAAAAACAACTGATAGAAAAACGAATATCTCTGCCCTTAGAAGTTTTCGTACATGGCGCTTTATGTGTAGCTTATTCCGGGCAATGTTTGACTAGCGAAGCATTAGGAGGACGATCGGCAAATCGGGGAGAATGCGCCCAAGCTTGTCGAATGCCTTACGAATTAATTGCAGATGGTAATTTGGTTGATTTAGGCGATCGCAAATACCTGTTAAGTCCCCAAGATTTAGCCGGATTAGATGTACTTCCCGAATTAGTAAAAGCGGGAGTAAGCAGTTTAAAAATCGAAGGTAGATTGAAAGCACCAGAATATGTCGCTAACGTCACTCGCGTTTATCGCCAAGCTTTAGATCGAATCATCACCGAATTAGATCCCCCTAAATCCCCCTTAACAAGGGGGACTTTGAATGGCGAAATATCCAATCCTGTCCCCCCACTAAAAAGCGAAAGTGTAAATCCTGTTCCCCCCTTATTAAGGGGGGTTAGGGGGGATCAAAATGTTATGCAGCAAGACCAGAAAACTAATATAAATAATGTAGGGGATTTGAGCGATCGCTACAACCTAGAAATGGCATTTTCTCGCGGACTTTATACAGGTTGGTTTGGCGGAATTAACAATCAAGAATTAGTCCACGCCCGTTTCGGCAAAAAGCGGGGAGTTTACTTAGGCGAAGTTACCCGAATTTCTCAAGATAAAATAGCAATAAAATTGCAAGCACCAATTAAACCGGGTGATGGTGTAGTTTTTGATAACGGACATCCCGAAAAGCAGGAAGAAGGCGGGAGAATTTATGCGGTAGAAACTAAGGGAAAAGAAACAATTTTAACCTTTGGCAAACGCGATATTAACTTTCGGCGCGTTCAAGTTGGCGACAAAGTTTGGAAAACCTCCGATCCCGAATTAGATAAACAAATTCGCCAAACCTTTAGCGGCGAAAACCCACAATTTCAGCGCCCTTTAAACTTAGAAATTCATGGCGAACTCAATCAACCTTTAATTGTCATCGCCACAGATGAATTAGGCAACGTTGTCCAAGTAGAATCTGCCATCAATTTAGTAGAAGCACATACTAAACCTTTAACAACGGAACGCTTACAAGAACAATTGGGAAGGTTAGGGAATACTCCTTTTTACTTGGAAAAATTAACCAATCATCTCAATGGTGAGGTGATGTTACCCGTGAGTGAATTAAACCGTTTGCGCCGAGAATTTGTCACTCAATTAGAAGAGTTACGCCAGCAACCAAAACGCTGGAAGTTAAACGCCAATGCCAAACTTTCAGACTTATTACCCACCAAAGAACCCGCAACTTTAACCAATCCCAACTTAATAGTTTTAGTCCGCAACCTAGAACAATTACAAGCAGCTTTAGAATTGGGCATTTCTACAATATACTGCGAATTAGAAAACCCTAAAAACTATCGAAAAGCAGTAAAACTAGTCAAAGAATTTCCTCATCCCGTAGGA
Organism: Floridaenema aerugineum BLCC-F46; assembly: GCF_041929345.1. Taxonomy (NCBI): domain Bacteria; kingdom Bacillati; phylum Cyanobacteriota; class Cyanophyceae; order Aerosakkonematales; family Aerosakkonemataceae; genus Floridanema; species Floridanema aerugineum. The sequence continues at coordinate 5,942 of NZ_JBHFNQ010000042.1, read as the reverse complement.
CAGGCATCCTGCCTGTCATTCCCAATACCCAATACCCAAATCCCCAAAATTTTCGTCGCCCCCCCAAGAATAACTAAACCGGGAGAAAATTGGATTTTGCAGCAAGTTCGCGCCAGTGAAGCTGATGGTTATTTGGTGCGAAATTATGACCAATTGCAATTTTTTGCGGGGGAACGTTGCATTGGTGATTTCTCTTTAAATATCGCTAATGGGTTAACGGCAAATTATTTGAAAAACTCTTTGAGTTTGGCAAGGTTAACTGCTTCTTACGATTTGAACATTTCTCAATTAGAAGATTTACTTGCTAGTTGTCCGACGGATTGGTTTGAGGTGACAATTCATCAATATATGCCAATGTTTCACATGGAACATTGTGTTTTTTGCGCTTTTCTTTCCGAGGGAACTGATTATACTAATTGTGGTCGTCCTTGTGAAAAATATGAGGTGAAATTGCGGGATAGAGTAGGAACTGAACACATTTTACAAGCTGATGCAGGTTGCCGCAATACTGTATTTAATGGCAAAGCGCAAACTGGGGCGGAATATGTGCAACGTCTGCTTGAGTTGGGGTTAAGGAATTTTCGCATTGAGTTTATGAGTGAAAGTCCTCAGCAAGTTAAGGAGATTATTTATCGTTACCATCAATTGTTATCTGGGGAAATTTCTGGTTCTCAACTTTGGCGAGATTTGAAGTTACAAAATCAGTTGGGGGTTACTAGAGGTGCTATGGGGAATTAGTTGTTTTTTAACCACAGATGTCCACAGATGAACACAGATGAACACAGATGTTACTGTGAGATTTGGGCTGGGTGGATAAGGCTTTTTTTTAACGCAGATGAATGCAGATGTTGTTGTGAGATTTTGGTGGGGTGGATAATGTTGGTTTTTTGTAACCATACATAATATAATTGCATTTTCAACGGTTATAATTCAGATGGCAGCTGGCTTGTGAAATTATTTATTTACCATACTCCTGAGCTCACTCCTTCTAGTGAGGTTCCTGACTGTGCGATCGCAATTGATGTGTTAAGAGCTACAACTACAATGGTGACAGCTTTGGCTGCGGGGGCTGAAGCGGTGCAAGTTTTCAGCGACTTAGATAAACTGATTCATGTGAGCGAAGCATGGCCCACTGAAAAGCGAATTCGCGCCGGGGAACGCGGAGGCGCAAAAGTAGCTGGCTTTGATATGGGTAATTCTCCTCTGGATTGCACTCCTGAGCAAGTCCAAGGACGACGTTTGTTTATTAGCACTACCAATGGTACTCGCTCTCTGGAAAGAGTGCAAAAAGCAGGGGCTGTTATGGCTGGGGCTTTTATCAATCGTCGGGCGGTGGTAAATTATATTTTGTCTGAGAAACCGGAAACCGTTTGGATTGTAGGATCGGGTTGGGAAGGTAGTTTTTCTTTAGAGGATACTGCTTGTGCTGGTGCGATCGCGCAAAGTCTGCTGAAGGAATTACAATTACCAGTTGATGAACTCGCTGGCAATGATGAGGTAATTGGCGCAGTCACTTTGTTCGATCAGTGGCAAGACCGATTGCTAGAATTGATGCACCACGCCAGTCACGGAAAACGTCTACTGCGCTTAGACTGCGATGAGGATTTGAAATACTGTGTGCAAATGGATTTGTTGGATGTTCTCCCGATCCAACGCGAACCAGGGGTTTTAGTGAAAAAATGATTAAATGCAGATTTTGCGATCGAAGCTCAAAGGGAAAATTTACGAAGGTAAAAGGTTAAAGATTAGGGGGAAAAGGTAGAGCTTTCTTTTACCCTTTACCCTCCCTTGACACCACTCTGGCTAATCGGCGTTAAATTATCTAATGAGCCTCTAAAATCAATCGATTGGAACTACCTTTAAAGATATGCCCAGATCACAACGGAACGATAACTTCATCGACAAAACTTTTACCGTCATGGCAGATATGATTCTCAAAGCTCTGCCTGCTAATAAAAAAGCTAAGGAAGCTTTTGTTTACTACCGTGATGGGATGTCAGCGCAGGCGGATGGAGAATACGCCGAAGCTTTGGAAAATTACTACGAAGCTCTGAAATTGGAAGAAGACTCTTACGATAAGAGTTATATTCTTTACAATATTGGGTTAATTCATGCTAGTAATGGTGAGCATGAAAAAGCTTTGGAATACTATTTTCAAGCTATTGATTTAAACCCACGTCACCCGTCAGCTTTGAACAATATTGCGGTAATTTATCATTACCAAGGTGAAAAGTTGAAGGAAGCCGGAAAGTCTGAAGAAGGTGAAGCTTTGCTTGATAAAGCTGCGGAATTCTGGCGAGAAGCAATTCGCATTGCTCCCAATAACTATATTGAAGCACAAAACTGGTTGAAGACGACAGGGCGATCGCAAATGGATGTATACTTTTAATCTTTGATTCAGAATTTAGATCCCCGACCTCTTCAAGAAATTGGGGATCTTAATGACCACTAACAATTACACCAAAATTATGAGTATCGATCGCGAACAAGTCCGCAAAGTTGCCTTACTTGCCCGTTTGGAATTAACCCCAGAAGAAGAAGAATTATTTACTACCCAAATGGGCGCTATGTTAGATTATTTCCAACAGTTGAGTGAGTTGGATGTTAGCAAAGTTCAGCCAACAACTAGAGCAATTGATGTTAGTAATATAACCAGAGTCGATGAATTAAAACCTTGTGAAGAACGGGAAGCTATTCTGAAAAATGCTCCCGAACAAGATGGAGATTTTTTCAAAGTACCCAAGATTTTAGCTTCTGACGAATAAGCGTAGATTGTAAATATAAAACCGGGGGAAATGTCAGCTTTTTTGAGTTAGCATTTCTTCTTTTTTTATGTTTAAAAATTATATTTGCGATCGCTAAAATGGAATCCAATCCACCTGATCGATCCACTCTTCTGCTTCCGACGCTTCCCATATTATAAAAAGCGATTCTGCCCAAGTACGTATTGTGCCACTCGAACGCAACCAAACCAACCCCCAAATATGTCTTCCTACTCCCCAATGTACTTCTAAATGTCCCGGCATACTTTTACGGTTATCTGTCACCAATAAACGTTGCGATAATTCTAAATAATTTAACAGTTCTGGATCGAGGGTTCCTAATGGGGGCGTATCTGGATCTCCAACCCGCAAAATATTTATCGCTGGATTGAGGCGCAAAACAGCAATCTTTAGCTTCGGTGACAAATTTTCATCAAGCAAAAAACGTATTTTCACAAAGGTTTGAGCATCTCCTTTTCTCTTTGAGTTTTTAATTGTTTCAAACGTTTCATTACGGGTGTTGGTTCAGCAGCTAAGTATTCCTGATAACGTTGTTCCTGCCACTTTGCCAAGCGCAACATATAAGCATCCATCTCTGGGCGATTATGCAAATAGTAAGTAATAGCAGCGTGAATTTTTTCTAAATTCAGTGTTGGCAACTCTAACAAAATTGCTTCTGGCGAATATCCGTGCAAGTAATAATTAATCACGTTATCAATACCGATGCGATGCCCTTTTATGCGGATATCATCTGCATCCAAAAACTCAAAATAATCTTCTAATTGCATCTGTTTACCTTTGCCATCTGTATGTAATTTTATCTTATCTAATATTTAACAGGGCGATCGCCCTAATTTAAAACTTGCTAAAATCAGCTAAATATCCCATTAAATACAAACAGCAATGACAGTTACACTCCTAGAACGAGAAGCGGAACCAATTTTAATTCACGAGTTAACCGGGCGAGAATTTAAAGCAGTTGAACAGTTGATCGATCGTCCCGGAATCAGGTTATCTTTTTTAGATGGAGTCTTAGAAATTCGGAAAATGCCAGGAAAAAAACACGAACCTATCAAAAAACGTATCGCTGCTTTATTAGAAATTTACCTCGAATTTCTAGGTTTAGATTTTACTCCCACTGGATCGGTTACTCTAGAAAGTGAATCTGAAAAAGTCAAACGGGAAGCAGATGAATGTTACGAACTTAGTCCTGGCAAAGAACGTCCTGATTTAGTAATTGAAGTCATTGTCAGCAGTGGTGGTATTAACAAACTAGAAGCTTACAAACGCCTAAAAATTCCCGAAGTTTGGTTTTGGGAAGACGGACAATTATCATTTTATGTTTGGCGAAATGACGCTTACGAAAAAACTTCCCAGTCCCAACTTCTCCCCAAGTTAAATGTACCTCTCCTACTCCTCTGTATCAACCTAACCAATCACACTCAAGCCCTGGGACAATTTCGCCAATAACTCCAACCAAAATAATAAATCTCTCTCTTCTCTTCTTCCTCTGCGTCCTCTGCGCCTCTGCGGTTTAATAATACCTAATCCCCAGAAATATGCACCAACAATTCCCTTTGATGACTTCTTTGGCGATGTTCCCAAATATAAATTCCTTGCCAAGTTCCTAACGCCAACCTACCTCGATAAACAGGTATTTGTTCCGAAGTTTTAGTTAAAACTGTGCGAATATGCGCTGGCATATCATCTGACCCTTCGGTAGTATGAATATACAAGCGATTATCTTCGGGAACTAATTTAGCAAAGAAATTAGACAAATCTGTTAATACATCAGGATCGGCATTTTCCTGAATTATTAAACTCGCGGAAGTATGACGTAAAAACAGCGTACAAAGTCCAGTTTCTATGCCAGATTCAGCAACTACTGATTCAATTTTAGAAGTAATTTTATATAATGATTTGCCTGCGGTTTGGATTTGCAAGAGTTTTTGATAATGAGACATGGCAATTTTAGATTTTAGATTGAAAATAGTTAACTATGGTTTGGGCGATCGATTCTGTGCCATCTTTTTTAATCATCTCTTCTGATTGACGGGGTGGCTGTAAATCTTGGCGCAAAAATTCCCAGTTACTCTCGAAAAATTCCCCTGGTTTAATAATTTGATGATAGCTGTATTTCTGAATGCCTTCTAATAATAATGGTGATTCAGCAAAACCTTCTCTGATTAAGGTAACAATGGGAGTATTTAATCTTATTGCTTCCGAAAAAGTGCTAAATCCCGGTTTAGAAATTACTCTGCCACATATTGGCATAAAATCTATGGGGCGATAGTTAGGTTCAACTATTTTAATTATATTAGGATAGTCGGGGGCAAGGCGATCGAACGCGATAAATTTCCAATCAGGAAATAGCTGAAGATTTTGATAGGGAATTCTTTGCAATCCTAAGCCGCCAAAACTGAGTAAAATAGTTTTTTCTTTCGGGCTATTAATCCCAAATTGGTCGCGTAATTCTTCTAAGTTGTAGCGGGGAACACCTCCGGTTAAACCGCGATCTTCTATAATTGGAAAAGCACTCATTGGTTCGTGCATGGGTAGGCGGAAAAGGCGATCGCACTGACTAAAACAATCATGAATCCAATCCGCCATTTCGACAAATTCTCCACCCCAAGGACTATAAATAAAATCCCAACCAAAGTTACCAATCATCCAACAAGGAATCCCCGCAGTTTTGGCGATTACTGGTGCCAATGGAGGAATGTCCGCTAACATTAAACTCACACGGTTTTGCTGAATAAAACTGACTTCGCCTGCAATTATCGATCGCTGTTGTTCCCGAATTTCCTTCAATTTTTGCAAAGTCGCTTCTTTATCCATATTGATGCTATCAGACTGAATCACACCAATATCAAATCCGCGAGGACGATGAATAAAATCTCCCGGAATATATGACTCTAACAACCAACGGGGTGCAGTTGTTACTAGTATTAGCAAGATTTCTGGGTTTAACCTTTGAATTTCGGCTGCAACAGAAGCGGTTCTTGCTGCATGACCAAAACCGTGATTAGTGATAGAAATGTATATACTTGGTCGGGAAGTCATCAAAGATTTTTACTTGAAAATTCAGTATATATGAGCGCACGGATTTCCATTCTCTTAGGATACCATAAAAAGGTACGTTGTTGCGCTTTAGCGCTAAAGAAGAGCGCTAAAGCGCAA